>JADZBJ010000336.1 GCA_020852155.1 Saprospiraceae bacterium
ATATCTTCCTGATACAGCACACCTTCATTGCCCGTCAGCAAGAAATCAAGGTGGGCCTGATTGTGTTGATGTTTCCCCTGATTTTTTACCTCATCGGATCAGTTAATGAGTTCATGGTTTATATTGAAGAAAAAACCTGGGAGCCATTAACTGGCCACCTGCCTGTACAAGACAGATCAGCGGTAGAGCAATATATCTGGCGTGAAATGCTCTTTTTCGGCGTGGGCAGCATTATCGCCATTCCATTTTTTATGGGCCGATTGATGTTGTCCGTCTGGAGACTGCGCAATCGCGGAACGGTGTGAGGAGATGGTTATTTGGTTAACTGGTTATTTGTTTAATTGGTTATTTGAAGTGGCGTATTTGCGCCTTTTGAACCTCAACCTTTCAACCATTTTCAACTTTTCAACAAATAACCAAATCCCCAAAAACCAGCCAACCAAATCCCCAAATAACCAGCCAACTAAATCCACAACATGAGCGCACAACAAGCCCCTATTTATGTTGCCTATTCGGAAGTACACGGGAGGGGCGTATTTGCTGCACGCGATATTTCGGCAGAAGAAATCATAGAAGTCTGCCCGGTGTTGTTATTTCCGAAGGATCAACTCGCCAGCATCCGGGCGACCATGCTCGATGATTATTATTTCGACTGGGGCGACGATGGCGAATGGTATGCCGTCTGTCTGGGCTATGGGTCGTTATACAACCACTCGTATTCGCCAAACGCTGAATACGGCATGGATTTCGAGGCGCAAACCATTGATTTTTACTGCCTGAAAGACATCGCCGCCGGAGATGAAATCCTGATCAACTACAACGGCGATGCCGACAACCAGAGCAAAGTCTGGTTTGAAAAATAGTAACTGTTTAGGTCGCTCCCATTTTGGTCAAAAAAGGTCTGTTTAAGGGCGCGGAGTAGCCGCTGGCTTGGCATTTTTCAGGTTTTTATCCAAAAAGTTCGTCATCAGTCGATACAAATGCAGGCGCGTAACGCCGCCGCCAATGCCGTGATTTTTGTTGGGATAAAACATGGTATCAAACTGTTTACCATTGGATATCAACTGATTGGCCATTTCTGCGCTGTGCTGAAAATGCACATTATCGTCAGCCAGGCCATGCACGAGCAGGTATTTCCCTTTGAGTTTTTCTGTAAAATTGACGGGTGAATTTTCAGCGTAACCCTGCTCATTTTCCGCCTCTGTTTGCATATATCGCTCTGTGTAAATGCTGTCGTACCATTTCCAGTTGGTCACAGGCGCTACAGCGATACCGGCCTGAAACACCTCATTGCCTTTGAGCATGCCCAGGCTGGACATGTAGCCGCCATAGCTCCAGCCGAAAATACCGATGCGCGCAGGATCCACATAAGACAGCGTACCGAGGTATTTTGCCGCTTCGATCTGATCCTGCGTTTCGTATTTACCCAACTGTTTGTAGGTCATTTTTTTGAATTCTTCACCGCGAGCGCCAGTTCCCCGGTTGTCCACGCAGGTCACGACATAGCCTTGCTGCGCCAGCATCTGAAACCACAGGTAGTTGCTGCCTTTCCACGCATCCAGCACCTGCTGACTGCCCGGGCCGCCATAGACAAACATCAACACAGGCAGTTTTTGGCCTTCAAATTCAGCGCCTGTCGGCCGGATGCTAAAGCCATTCAACTCGACATTTTCGCTGGTTTTGAATTTGAAAAATTGCGCATCTGTCTTGCCATAATCTTTTAGTTTTTGCGCCAATTCGGTGTTTTGTTCCAGCACACGAACGGTCTTGCCTTTTCGGTTCAGTACTTGTATTTGCGGCGGGCTGTTCAGGGTGGAGTAAGTATCCACGAAGTAATCGAAGGTGCTGCTCCACTGGGCGGAGTGTGTGCCGGGTGTTTTGCTCAGGCGTTTTTGTTTTTTACCGTTCAGTTTCACCTCATATAATTCCCGCTGCATGGGGTTTTCGGCTGCTGCCTGAAAATACACCAGTCCGTTTTTTTCATCCAGTCCGTAGAATCCGGTTACATCGAAATTACCTTTGGTCAGGGCGCAAACCTGACGACCCGACATATCGTATTTATATAAGTGGTTAAAACCGCTTTTTTCGCTCTGCATCACAAAGCCGGAGCCGTCTTTCAGGAATGTAACATCGTGTAAATCAAGGTAGTACTTGTTTTTTTCTTCCAGTAACAAGCGGCAAGTCCCCGTGTTTGCGTCGGCCAGCCAGAGCCGTTGCACATTTTGGTGGCGGTTCATCCAGGTGAGGCACAGTTGGCCTGCGGGCGTCCATTCCATGCGCGGCAGATAATCGTCCAGCCAGCCTTCGCCCTTGCGTTCGCGGTCGGGCACATTGACCGATGTGCTTTTTTGAGCAGCGATATCGTAAATCAGCGCAGTCACTTCCGCATTGCGCTCGCCCGTTTTCGGGTATTTAAACGTAACTAATTCCGGGTATTCGCCACCGCGATACATTTCCATGGTCATTTCCGGCACAGCGCTTTCATCAAACCTGAAATAGGCCAGTTTTTGTCCGTCAGGGCTCCATTTGAACGCACGCACCAGTTCAAACTCTTCTTCATAAACCCAGTCAGAAGCGCCGTTGATGATGGCATTTTCCCGGCCGTCGTTCGTGATGCGCGTTGTTTTTCCGGAGGAAAGATTTTTGACATACAGGTCATTATCTACCACAAAGGCGACTTTATCGGCATCGGGCGAGAAGGTGGCGTAACGCTGTTTGGGGCCTTCATGCAGTTGGACCAAAGCGCCTGTACGCGTGTTAAACACGAAATAATTGGCTTTTGTACTCCAGCGATAAATGCTCTCCGTGCCGGTGGTCAGCAGGAGGCTGTTTTCATCCGTGCTGAATGAATATCCATCCAGTTGGCCGTTCCAGCCTTTGAGTTTTGACACATCCAGCAGCGTATCAGATGCCATGCCAGTGCGCAGGTCGTACTGAACGATTCTGCTACCTTCGAGTTTGGTGTAATGAACGCCGTCTTTTTGAAAATTAAAACCCGGCACTCCTTTGGCGGCAAAAGTGCCGTTTTGCCAGATGTCTTCCAGCGTAATCGGCTTTTGTGCGGAAAGCCATGAATTCAGGAACAGGGCTAAAAAAGCCCAAAAGAGAGCAAAACTGCGCATGGTTATTTTTGAGGGCAAAGAAAGGTTGAAATGAGGTTATTAGTCCCCCAAATTCTCCGATATTTCGCCCTTGAAATAATCGGTTCATGTCAGACGCACAACCAACACTTCCCACCATGCCCTGGAATCGGGGCGGGGCCGGTTTGCCGCCATTTGTGGGCGGCCCATATTAGGCCATGTAGGTCACACAGCCCTGGACCATCCGGCAGTACTCCGGTTTTTCGACGGCTGAAGCCAGCAATGCTTTTTACAGGCGAAACCTGGCTGCCGGTCAAAAGGGGTTAAGCGTTGCATTTGACCTGGCCACGCACCGGGGCTACGACTCAGATCACCCGCGTGTCGTGGGCGATGTAGGCAAAGCAGGCGTCGCCATTGATTCAGTGGAGGACATGAAAATCCTGTTCGACCAGATTCCGCTGGGCGAGATGTCGGTTTCCATGACCATGAATGGCGCGGTCGTTCCGATTCTGGCCTTTTACATCGTCGCGGCTGAAGAACAAGGTGTTTCTCCTGAAAAATTGTCCGGCACCATTCAGAATGACATTCTGAAAGAGTTCATGGTGCGTAACACCTATATATATCCACCCGGGCCGAGCATGCGCATCATCAGCGATATTTTCGCGTATTGCGCTAAAAATATGCCCCGGTTCAATTCCATTTCCATATCGGGTTATCACATGCACGAGGCCGGCGCACCGCCGGAAATTGAACTGGCTTATACCCTGGCTGACGGACTTGAATACATCCGCGCCGGACTGGCGGCAGGATTGGATATTGACGATTTCGCGCCACGGCTGTCGTTCTTTTGGGGCATTGGAATGCGGCACATTGACGAGGTGGCCAAAATGAGGGCCGGTCGTCTGCTTTGGGCCAAAATGGTGAAGCATTTCAACCCTAAAAACCCCAAATCGCTCATGCTGCGCACCCACTGTCAGACTTCCGGATGGAGCCTGACGGAACAGGACCCATTCAACAATGTGGCGCGCACGGCCATCGAGGCTATGTCCGCTGTTTTAGGTGGCACACAAAGCCTGCACACCAACTCTTTTGATGAGGCCATTGCATTGCCCACCGATTTTTCGGCAAAAATTGCCCGTGATACACAGATTTTCATTCAAAAAGAAAGCGACGTAACCCGCGCCATTGACCCCTGGGCTGGTTCGTATGTCGTGGAACAGCGCACCCTCGAACTGGCTGAAAAGGCCTGGGCGCTCATGGAAGAAGTGGAGCAAATCGGCGGCATGACCAAAGCCATCGAACAAGGTTTGCCGAAATTACGCATCGAAGAAGCTGCGGCCCGGAAACAGGCGCGTATTGACAGCGGCGAAGAAAAAATTGTCGGCGTCAATATTTTCCAGATCGAAGCCAATGAAGCTTTTGACATTCTGGAAGTGGACAACACAGCGGTGCGCGAAAGCCAGGTAAAAAGGCTTGAATTACTGAAAAAGAATCGCGACGAAACCCGCGTCGCTGCGGCATTGGCGGCACTGGAAGCCTGTGCAACATCACCGATTGAGCATAACGAAGGGTTATTGGCATTGGCCATCGAAGCGGCCCGTGCGCGCGCCACGCTGGGTGAAATTTCGATGGCTATGGAAAAGGCTTTCGGGCGCTATGTGGCCACAACGAAATCCATCGCGGGTGTATATGCTGCCAACATGACGAAAAACGAAGATTTTGAAAAAGCGCGCCAGATGGCGGATGAATTTGCCCAAAACGAAGGCCGTCGCCCCCGCATTATGGTGGCCAAACTCGGTCAGGACGGGCATGACCGCGGCGCAAAAGTCATTTCAACGGCCTTTGCCGACCTGGGTTTTGATGTTGACATCGGCCCGTTGTTTCAAACGCCTGCGGAAGCCGCACGTCAGGCAGCCGAAAATGACGTACATATTCTCGGCATCTCCAGCCTGGCTGCGGGGCACAAAACCCTCGCGCCACAAACGATTGCTGAATTGGAAAAACTGGGCCGCGGCGACATACTGGTGGTCGTGGGCGGCGTTATCCCTCAGCAGGATTATGAATTTTTAAAAAATGCAGGCGTTGCCGCCATTTTTGGCCCCGGTACCGTCATCGCTCGTGCCGCACAGGAATTACTCACATTGCTCAACCAATAATCGCGATGATGTTTTCCGCGAATGATTTAGTATTTTTAAGTGCCGAAAAAGATCTGCTCGATCTGGGGGAATCGCTTTGCCAGCGCGACATCTGGATCATCAGCAGTGATGTTCGCAGTGCTGCTACACAGGACTTTCTGAGCAAAATCCTGTCGGCCATTCAGGCAGACCTTGATCGTGATGCCTTGTGGGCAGCTCTTGAACAAGATACCAAACTGAATCTCAACGGCGCTTTAAATATGCATCGTCCGAAATTGATTCTGGTATTTGGTCTGACCGCCGGGCAAGTCGGATTGCGGGCGGAAATGGGCGTATATCAAAGCGTCTTCTTTTACGGTTGTAACTGGATTTTCTCTGACGCACTTGCTGCTTTAGAACCGGATCGGAATAAAAAAGGTCTGCTTTGGTCGGCTTTGAAATCTGTCAATTTGAGTTAACCCTTGCCGGACTGACCTTTCTTTTGATTATCATTGATTCACAAACGCAAGTTGTTGTTTACGACTTTGCTTTCCCTGAACTATACATATGACCCGATTAAGCATCAACATCAACAAGGTAGCCCTGATTCGAAATTCACGCGGCGGGAATCTGCCCGACCTGATTCAGGTAGCCAAAGATTGCGAACAATTTGGTGCGGAAGGCATCACTGTACACCCCCGGCCCGACCAACGGCATATTCGCTATGCCGACATACCCCTGTTGCGCGAAGTCGTAACAACTGAATTCAATATCGAGGGCAATCCCGTTGATGATTTCATGGATCTGGTGCTGGCCAACCCGCCACATCAATGTACGCTTGTACCTGATGCGGTGCATCAACTGACCTCAGATGCTGGCTGGGACACCGTGACACATCAGGCGTTTCTGACAGACATTGTTCAGGAATTACATAAAAAAGGCATAAGGGTTTCCATATTTATTGATCCTGTACCCGCTATGGTGGAAGGCGCCAAACGCATTGGAGCAGATCGGATTGAATTTTACACCGGGCCTTACGCCCACGATTTCGCCCATAATCCGCATGAGGCGGTCAAGCCCTATACGCAAGCGGCGCTTGTGGCCAACGAAATCGGGATTGGCATCAATGCCGGGCATGACCTCAATTTAAGCAATCTCAAATTTTTCCAGGCACATTGCCCCAACCTTTTGGAAGTGAGTATCGGTCATGCGATTATATCTGATGCGCTGTATTACGGGCTTGGCACGACAACCGCTATGTATTTAAGGTTATTAAAGAATAGAAAATAACAGACATATCAGCGAAAAAACGCCATTTTTAAAAGCATCATAAATATTTGATTATCAATTCATTAAATTTAAATACCTGCAAATTTTACGCTCTAGAAATAAAAATATTACTGATACGTGGCATTTAGCTTCGCCTAATTTCTACCTTTGAAAACTCAAAATTACCCACAAGTAATTGTTTTCAGATAATACATTCACCGTTAA
>JADZBJ010000337.1 GCA_020852155.1 Saprospiraceae bacterium
ATCGTCCGGGAAACCGGACCCAAAACAAGGTGCTGCATGGCTGTCGTCAGCTCGTGTCGTGAGATGTTGGGTTAAGTCCCGCAACGAGCGCAACCCACGTGTTCAGTTGCCAGCATTAAGTTGGGGACTCTGAACAGACTGCCGCCGTAAGGTGAGAGGAAGGTGTGGACGACGTCAAGTCATCATGGCCTTTATGTCCAGGGCTACACACGTGCTACAATGGTAGAGACAGAGGGCAGCTACTGAGCGATCAGATGCGAATCTCTCAAACCTCATCCCAGTTCGGATCGGAGTCTGCAACCCGACTCCGTGAAGGTGGAATCGCTAGTAATCGCGCATCAGCCATGGCGCGGTGAATACGTTCCCGGACCTTGTACACACCGCCCGTCAAGCCATGGGAGCTTGGGGCGCCTGAAGACGGTGACTTTACGGGGAGCTGTCTAAGGTGAAACAGGTGACTGGGGCTAAGTCGTAACAAGGTAGCCGTACCGGAAGGTGCGGCTGGAATACCTCCTTTTAGAGACAGACGGACGTGAGAGATTGGACAAATAATAATGTCATTTTGGAAACTGTTTGGAACTTTTCGCTTCCTTGTCAATGTAAGTAAAAACAAGTGTGGCAACGGCAAATGAGTCGGAGTCACATTTTTGTTTGTACGAATCAGTAATGGTTTATTCAGACAAAAAGGGCTATAGCTCAGTTGGTTAGAGCGCTACACTGATAATGTAGAGGTCTCCAGTTCAAATCTGGATAGCCCTACCACCACAACACGCATACACGCATACAAATCGAAACTGGTGTTTCGATAGTACTTTGGGGGGATTAGCTCAGCTGGCTAGAGCACCTGCCTTGCACGCAGGGGGTCCTGGGTTCGAATCCCTGATCCTCCACCAATTACAACAAAAAAGAGCGTCTGATTCGATCTATCGAGTCAGACGCTCTTTTTTTGTGACCCAGTCAAGCACTTTTACTGTGAATTATGCAAAAATTTGGACTGTTTAAGGGGTAGATCATCTCCCAGGCGTTTTAATTGGAATCAGGGCGCGATGTTTCCGTGGACAATTTCCCGCAGACATCGCAGATGTAAGCGCAGATGCCGCAGATTTTCTTTGAAATCCTGTGGAAAATGTCCAGAAGTGTGGTCTTTAAATCCCCTTCGCAACGCCTTTATAAAAAGAAAAGAGGTGTGTTGAATCGCAACTTGTCTTTTTAAGACGATGTTACGATTCAACACACCTCAATATTTTTTACCCGTTTGACTAGGGTTTACAATCTCGAAATGCGCTTTTTTGCTGGTCTGATTAACGTTGAACGCTCAATGTTTCACTGGCCAGACGCCCGTCAGCGGTCTGAACAATCATCAGGTAATTACCGGCAGACAAATGAGAAGGCAGTGTAAGTGTTTCACAGACATTGCCAGCCTGTTCCCATTTTTCGTTTTCGAATAAAACCCTGCCCATCAAGTCGGTCACTGAAAGAATCACGCGACCGTCCTGTTGCTGAAAAAAGCAGGCAGAAACTGATCCTTCTGTAGGATTAGGGAATACACGAAGAGAGGTGTCTTCTTCTTTCGGCGATTGAATTGCCACGGAATTACTGATAGCCACCAAACCTGCCACGCCTGATTCCGCTCCCCAAACGTTGACCATATTTTCATTGTACGCCTCTGCTCCGCCAGCACTCGGCGGGAAGCCCTCGCCGCCAATATGGATATGGCTGAAGGTGTTGTCGGCGCCAATGGCGTTAAAACATACCTCAAACAGTATGGTCTGATCGTTCAAAGAAACGCCTTCCGTCGTACCACTGCTCCAGCCAACCAACAATCGGCCCGGCATGGTCTGGTTAAAACTATTCGGAACTGATAATCCTGTCAGACCCAGGTTTTGGATATTGGAAAATGTCAAAACCTGTGGATCCCAGGTGATGCTGTGCTGAAAATCAATGATATCGGTGAACTCATCTACCGTTACGGGAATACAAACCGTTGATCCTGACGAAACGGTATCTTTACCCGCAGTTAAAACGATAGGCTGGCTTTGACTAAATCCTGTCTGAATCATTGCCACAGCCATTAGCAGAAGGAAATAAAACTGTTTTTTCATTGCGTATAACATGAATTCGGATTGTGTGGTTACAATAAAATTCATGGCGAATGCCGTGCCATTCCTTCAAATTTGACCGCCAGACGGCATATGTCAACACTATTTTCACAAAATTTTTCAAAAAAATTTTCAGTATTACGAACAAACCTTATGTTTGTGCCGTAACAGTACAGCAGTACATTCTATGCAGCAACGTTTCTATTTTGGCTATTCTTTTTATTTTTTCTTTTTTGGAAACAAAAAAAGGAGCGCCTGCTGCATGTTGATTGATTTATAATTTACTCAAATCAGTCCAGTAAAAAAGGAGTTCCTGATCTCAGGGACTCCTTTTTTATTTGGCCGCCATTTCATTGATATGCAATTATCCAGTATAGGTCATGAGCGGGTCAGCGACAGCGCTTCGCCAACGAAAATCGTCATTCAGGGTGTGCCCGGCGCATTTCACGAGATCGCTGCGCGACAGTTTTTTGGACAAAATATACAGGCTGTTCCGGCACTGTCTTTCCCTGCGCTGTTCGATAAAATGACGGATATAAACCAGTCAGACGCAGCCGTTTTGGCTATTGAAAACAGCATCGTAGGGGGTATTTTAGGTAATTACAAGTTGCTCATTAACAGTGGTTTAAGGGTAATTGGAGAGGTGTATTTACGCATCCAGCAAAACCTGATGGCCTTTCCCGGAGTTACCCTTGAATCGCTGCGCGAAGTGCATTCTCACCCGATGGCGCTGGCACAGTGCGAAGCCTTTTTCAAGCAATGGCCGCGTATTCGCCTGGTCGAGTCGGAGGATACGGCCGAAAGCGCTGCACATATCGCCCGTCATCAATCCAGGCACATTGGCGCCATTGCCAGTACGCTGGCTGCCGAGCGTTATGGGCTGGATATTCTGGCTAAAGGCATCGAGACTGTCCCGGAAAACTACACGCGTTTTCTGGCGCTTAGCCGACCCAATGAAGCGCCTGCCATTCCAGATGCCAACAAGGCAACGATCTGTTTTCGCACGCCCCACCAACCCGGCAGTCTGGTTGCCGTTTTGAAATGTATTTCCGATCTGGGCGGCAATCTGACTCATATTCAATCGGTTACGATTTCCGGACGCCCCTGGGAGTACCAGTTTTTTGCCGACATCACCGCAGAAAATGCCCCTCAAATTGAAACAATACTACGCGCCGTCAGCGAGGTAACTCTTGATTGCCTGGTGTTGGGTATTTATCGTCAACAACCCTAAGAGTGTGTTCGACACAAACCCAATTCCCGAACACACTCTAAATCGTTCTGAATTATGAAAATAGCCTCTCGTCTTGAGTCCGTTCATGAATATTATTTTGCCGGAAAATTGCGGCAAATAGCGGCCATGCGCGCTGCCGGAAAAACCGTCTATAACCTCGGCATTGGTTCGCCCGACTTGCCGCCTCACCCAGATGTGACCGCAGCACTTTGTCAGGCTGCCGAACGCCACGACGCACATGGCTATCAATCCTATACCGGTCTTCCAGATTTACGTGAAGCCTGGGCAGGTTGGTACGCACGTTATTACGGTGTTCAACTAAACCCGAACGGGGAAATACTGCCTTTAATAGGTTCAAAAGAAGGTATCATGCACATCGCGATGACTTTTCTGGAAGCAGGAGATGTAGCATTAACGCCTGATCCCGGCTATCCGACGTATGCTGCTGCGACTCGCCTGGCCGGCGCAACAGTGCGTTTGTACAACCTGAAATCCGAATGTGGCTGGCTGCCCGATCTGGAGGCCTTGTCACAAACAGACTTGTCAAAAGTCAAATTAATGTGGGTGAATTTTCCCCACATGCCCACCGGAACATCCGGAAACGAACTGCTTTTCAGACAATTAATTGATTTTGGAAAACGACATAACATACTGATTGTCAACGATAATCCATACAGCATGATCCTCAGCGAAAAGCCAATGAGCATCCTGGCTGTGGACGGGGCAAAAGAAGTGGCACTGGAACTTAACTCCTTGTCAAAATCGCACAACATGGCTGGCTGGCGCATCGGCATGCTCGCAGGAAACACAGACCTTTTACAAGCCGTTTTGCGCTTTAAAAGCAATATGGACAGCGGGCAGTTTCTGCCTTTGCAACAAGCCGCCATTGCCGCCCTGAATCTGGGGCCGGAGTGGCACAACTCATTGAATCAGATTTATCGCGAGCGCCAGGAATACGCTATACAGATCATGGAAACCATCGGCTGCGTGTGCGAGCCCGGGCAGCAGGGATTGTTCGTCTGGGGCAGTATTCCAGGTGACTATGCTGATGCTTTTGCCTTGAGTGATAAATTGCTGGACGATCATCATGTTTTTCTGACGCCAGGCGGCATTTTTGGTCAAAATGGCTTGAATTTCCTTCGAATATCCCTATGCAGTCCCGTTGAGACATTAAAAGAAGTCCTGCAAATCGTGGACAAGTCGTCCGAAAATCCAGTATCAAAACACTTTGCCAAACTCGAACAATCATGAATATCACCATTATAGGAACCGGATTGATCGGCGCTTCGATGGCGCTGGATTTAAAACAACGTGGCTTTGCCCGACACATCACTGGAGTGGATAAAAGTCCGGCACACCTGCAAAAAGCCCTTCAACTGGGTTTGATACAATCTGCCATGACGCTTGAGGCCGCCGTGGCGCAGAGCGACATTATTGTTGTAGCAACGCCGGTGGATAGCCTGACGGAATTAGTGCCGCAAGTACTCAGTCTGGTCAATGAGAAACAGGTCGTGTTGGATGTGGGGTCAACCAAAAAGGCAGTCCTGGATGCTGTAAAAAAACATCCCCGGCGCGGGCGGTTTGTCGCGACGCACCCTATGGCCGGAACCGAATACAGCGGCCCGGAAGCGGCAATAAGCAATTTGTTTGTCGGCAAATGCTGCGTATTATCAGACATTCACGAAAGCGACGCCGATGCGCTCGGTATTTGTCAAAAACTATACGCCTCGCTGGGCATGCACACCACAACGCTGGATGGCGAAGCCCATGACTTGCACGTGGCGTATGTCAGCCATATTTCACACATTGCCTCTTTTGCTCTGGCGCTCACGGTACTGGAAAAAGAACGCGACGAAAACCGGATTTTTGAACTGGCCAGTGGCGGGTTTCAAAGTACTGTCCGCCTTGCGAAAAGTAATGCTGATACGTGGGTGCCCATTTTCAGGCAAAATCGGGATCACGTGCTGGATGTCCTGGATGAATTTATCAACACCATCAGCCGATTCAGGACGCTGCTCATCAAGCGCGATTTTCAAACCTTTGAAACCCTGATCCGGCAAGCCAACGATATCCGTCGAATACTTCATTAAGTTGTTAGAAGTTGTTAGAATGCTCGCTGTCGCTCGCGTTAGAAATTGTTAGAAGTTGTTTGATGCTCGCTGGCGCTCGCGTTTGAGGTGGTTAGAAGTTGTTACGGAATGTGTACTCTGTGTACTCTGCGTTGTACTCTGTGTACTCTGTGTTAGAAAAAATCTACCCCGAAGATCAATCATCAATTAACAAAGCATCTGCCACTTTTCAGACTTGGAAATCTACGCCAGCGAGGATACAAACGGGCGCGTCAGCGCCACAAAAAACAACATTCAAACGCGAGCGACAGCGAGCATTCAAACTACTTCAAACAATATCAAACTACTTCAAACGGCGCGCCAGCGCCATTCAAACCACTTCAAACAATATTAAACGGCGCTTCAGCGCCATTCAAACAACATACAACCATGTTCAACAAAGTAAACAGCCATCCATTTTTGATCGCCGGGCCTTGCTCTGCTGAAACACGCGAACAAGTATTGCAAACAGCCCTGCAACTAAAACAATTACAAAACGAAGGTCGCCTGACGGTAGATTTGTTTCGTGCAGGCGTGTGGAAACCCCGCACGCGCCCCGGCGCATTTGAGGGCAATGGTATCGTTGCCCTGCCCTGGTTGCGCGAGGTTAAGCAGGCGACAGGTTTTAAAACCACCATTGAAGTGGCCAATGGCCATCAGGTGTACGAGGCCCTGAAACACGGTGTGGACGTGTTGTGGATTGGCGCGCGTTCGACCGTGAATCCATTTTCCGTTCAGGAAATAGCCGATGCCTTGCGCGGTGTGGATGTGCCGGTGCTGGTGAAAAATCCGGTAAATCCTGATCTTGATCTTTGGGTGGGTGCAATCGAACGCATTCAAAATGCGGGCGTTAGTCAGATCGGCGCTATTCACAGGGGCTTTTCCGCTTATGCCAAATCTAATTTCAGGAATGCGCCATATTGGGAAATTCCGATTGAGTTGCGCCGGCGCATGCCCGACTTGCCGCTGATTTGCGATAATTCACATATTTGCGGCAACAGAAAAGACCTTCGGGAGATTGCCCAACAAGCCCTTGACCTCAACTACGACGGCCTGATGACGGAAGTTCACCCGACGCCCGATGAAGCCTGGAGCGATGCCAAACAACAAATTACACCTGCCGAATACAGCGATCTGCTGAGTCAACTGATTGTACGGCGTGAAACCACCGATAATCCCGAATTTTTGGAAAATATTGAACATCTCAGGCATAAAATTGATGAATTGGACCTTGAAATGCTCAACCTTCTGGCTCGCCGTATGCGCGTATCGGAGGATATTGCCCGATACAAGTTGCGGAATAATATCGCTATTCTGCAAACCTCAAGGTGGAACGAAGTATTGGAAAAAGGTTTTGAACAAGGTCGTCAGCGTGGCCTCCAGGATGAGTTTATTGAAAAATTCCTGTCGGCAGTACACCAGGAAAGTATTGCGCATCAACACATGGTCATGCAAACAAAAGCAGGGTAGGGGACAAAATAAAATTTGCATCCAAGCTTTAATATCCTACCTTTGTCGTGTCCCTCACTACAAATAGTAGTCCCACCCACTATCCTGATTGCCTCGCAATAAGAATTTTATGTATTCGTTTTTGCCGGCAAATCAGGCTGTTTGACTTGTCTCAAACAGTTTTTCTAATAGACTTATTG
>JADZBJ010000338.1 GCA_020852155.1 Saprospiraceae bacterium
CCTCGGCCAGGCGCAGTATTTCAAACTTGACTACTTCGTTGGTGTACTTGAGGGTTTTGCCGTTGGCGTTTATTTTTTCGGTACGCGTGACGGATAGTTTTTGTTTTTCACGGAAGGTGCCGTCTGTTCCGCCGCCGATGAGCAGATATTCTGTGTACTTTCCGTTTTCAGAGGGGCGTGTCTGAAAAACACGCATTTCAACTGGAAAATTTTCGGTCACAAACTGGCGGATGTACTTTTCGATATTGCTCATACACCGGTCCAAGGCTTGCTGTCCGGTTGCGCCACTACAATTGTTTCCTGAGAAAATACCCAGTATTCCTTTCGAGTTTTTCACAACATCATCCATTTTGGAAGTACCTGATGGCGTTACCAAAACTGAGGCTATGATCTCGCTGGTTTCGACGTCAATAATTTTGATGGCTATGGACAAGTCGGCATTGAAGGTGGATGTACCGTTGGTTGATTTACTTTCAATGGATTGCGCTGTCATGACGTGTCCAAAAACCATCATGGTAGCGCCTTGTAATTTGCCTTGTTTTACGACTTTACCATCCACAAAATCACCACCCGACTGGATGCGTTTTTCCATGACGATGTTCTTGTATCCATCCAGGCGATCCACAACCTTGAAGCGTTTGGTATTGAAAAGCGCATCAAAAATGTAGTGCCAGAATTTTTCCGCAGCCTCTTGCGACGCTGTATTTTGATCGTACGTCAAAGGGGCTAACCCGACAATTTTTTCAGGGTAAGTGACATTCAATTGCGCTTGCAGAGAACTCAGACCGAAGCACAGGAAAAACAACAGAAGAACAGGGAAACGTAAAGAGAATTTCATGCAGGAAGGTTTTTAAGAGGGTGTCTCATAAGTCATAAAATCGAGCAAATTAGTTTAACCGCTAATGACGCTAAATACGCTAAGTTTTGATTTTCAATATTTTGCGTAATTAGCGTCATTAGCGGTTAATCATAAAAAGCACAGAATCGCTACTGATGAGACAGCCTCTTATGGTTTAATATTCTAACGATGCAAAAATAGCGCGGCAAGATAATCAGCCAAACTTCCGATTGGCTATTTTCTCCCTTGACAATTATTTATTTTAGTAAAAACAAAAGCCGAAGAAAAAAGCGGAGCCTTTCACCCCTGTGCTCAAGTTTTTACTCTCCCCTCAACACCTCCAAAGGTGGTTTGGATACGACTTCACGGCTGTTGAACATACCAATAATAACCGTGATCGTCGTGATCACCAAAAAGGTCAATCCCAGCGGCCACCACTGTATTTCGAAAGGTATTTGAAACGCAAATACCGATAAAGCCCATGCGCCACCGATCGACAAACCGAGTCCGGCCAGGCAAGCCAGACCGCCCAACAGAAAGTATTCCAGGATGTTAATATTCAGAATTTGCCTTCTGCTGGCGCCCAGTGTGCGCAGCAGGACACTTTCGCGGATACGCGCAAATTTGCCCTGATAAATCGAACTCATCAGCACCAACAGCCCCGTCAGGATGCTGAACATGGCCAGAAAGCGAATTACGAACGAGACTTTACGCAGCACTTCATCCACCGAGCGCAAAATCTGGGTAAGGTCAATTGCTGAGATGCCCGGATAACGGCGCACCAGTTCGCTTTGAAAACGGGCCGACTGTTCGGCATCTTTGACCTTGCTGACGATGACATGGAATTGCGGCGCTTGTTCGAGAACGCCTTTCGGGAATACCACCATGAAATTCGTTTGAACACGCCCGAAATCCACTTTACGCACGCTGGCGACTTCGCAATCAATCTTTGCGCCTTGTACGTTGAACACCACGCGCGTGCCTATTTTGGCTTTCATGCCTCGTTGAAGGTTATCGGAAATAGACACTTTCACGGGCTGACCGGGCGTGTGTACGCCGACCCATTCCCCTTCGACAATCTCTTCGCTTTCGATCAGGGTATCGCGGAAGGTCACGCGGTATTCGCGATCCCAAACCCAGTTGGCAATGTGTTTTTCATCATCTTTTGGCGGTTCAAAACGGCGTTCACTCCAGGTGCCTGCTGTATCCATTGAAGGATTAGCCGCTTCGTATTGGGCTTTGGTTTGCCCTTCAATGGCATCAATGCGCGTGGTCACGACCGACACCTGCTGCATCAATGGCATTCCATACGATTTTGTCAACATGGCCACGCTGTCGCGGTCGGCCGTTTGAATATCAAACAACACCATGTTCGGTTGATTGCCGCTACCTGAAAATTCCACTTGTTTCAGCAGCAAATTCTGGGTTAAAAACAAGGTAGAAAGCAGGAATGTGCCCAAGCCAATGGTTACGACCAAGAGCACGGTTTGGTTTTCAGGTCGAAACAGGTTGGCAATACCCTGACGCCAGACATAACTCCATTTTTTCGGGAAAAAACGCCGCAAGGCAAAAGTCAGCAGCCACGCCAGGCCCCACAGCAACAGGAATGCCGCGCCGATACCGCCCAGAAAGGCCAGGGTTTCGAGCCAGTCGCGCACTAACCACCACGTAAAACCATAAATAGACAAGAGAATCAGGGCGTAAACAGCCAGCCGGACGCCATTTTGCCAGCCACGACTTGTATTTTCATTAGTGTTGTACGAAGCGCGTATCGTTTGTAATGGCGATGTTTTTAAAATGCCCGCCAAAGGCAGCAAAGCAAACAACAATGCCACCGACATGCCCAGCGACACACCCTGCGCCACTGAAACCCACGAAAAATTGGTGCTGACATTTTCTATCGGCAACAAGTCGCGCACCAGCACGGGTAACACCTTTTGAATGAGGCTGCCCATGAGTGCGCCCATGAGTGCGCTGATGAATCCGATGCCTGCTACCTGAACCAGATAAACATAAAACGCCTTGCGACCACTCGCACCCAGACAGCGCAGGATGGCCACGGTAGGCAATTTGTCTTTGATATAGATGTGGCCAGCGCCAGCCAAGCCCATACAGCCCAGCAGTAACGCAATAAACCCGACGAGATTCAGGAAGCGGCCGAAATTACCAAAGGCATTACCCACACTTCGTTTGCGGCTTTGCACCGTATCATAATCTACGTTCGCTTTTTCAAGGGATTTTTCGAGCGGTTTCAGGAAGCCGTCGAGGTCAAGATCAGGCTGCGTTTTATAAAAATATTGATAGTCCACCCGGCTGCCGCGCTGCACCAGGCCCGTTGAATCGAGCCATTGAGCCGGAATGAACACCACCGGCGCGATACTGCTGGCAATACCGGCCCGGCCCGGCGAAGAAAGCAGGTCGCCTTCGATGCGGAACATGACATTGCCCACCTGAATGCTGTCGCCGGGTTGTATGCCGAATTGCAGCATCAGGGCGTGATCTACCAGCGCAGTCTGGCCTGTTCGGAAGGTCTGCCAGGCTTGTTCAGGCTGGGTTTTCCATTTTCCGTAAAAAGGATAATTGCCTTCCAGCGAGCGAATCAGCGAAAGCCGCGTGCCGCCGCCGTTCGGGAAGCGCACCATGCTCAGGAAGTTGAGCACTTTGGCTTTTTCAATGCCTGGCAGGGCTTCAACTTTGGTCAAAATGGAATCCGGCGCAGGCTGATTAGCGCCGAGGAGCAAGTCAGCCCCCAATAGGGTTTTGGCCTCCCGGTCAATATCTGACATGAGGTTAACCGAGAAGGAA
>JADZBJ010000339.1 GCA_020852155.1 Saprospiraceae bacterium
AGAACTCCTTGTCCAAAAAACCTGAAAATCCAGAAGTTTTTTATACTATTGAGGCCTGTTTCTGCAAATTTTTTAGTAACACTTACTACACATGGCCAAATTCTTTTACACAGCCATAATCAGCTCCTTATTCCTCCAATTGAAGACCAGTGCTCAATGTGGGTTATCGGTCAATGCAGGAGATGACATTTATCTTTGTGCTCCAGTTACTTCCACCCAGCTCAACGGAAGCATTTCTGACGGTTACAATTCCTTCGAATGGTCGCCATCTATTGGACTAAGTAATTTCAATACGCTCAATCCAACGGTAGTTAACCTGACACAACCGGCAACTTATGTATTGACTGCTACCGGGATCGATCCTGCCGACAACCTGGTCTTTAACGGCGACTTTGAATCAGGAAACACCGGTTTTTTAACCGACTATATTGATATTATTCCCACGGGTCCACCATGGATGTTTCAGGAAGGTTATTTCTTAATAGACGATCAAGACTGTTCGGACCCACCGTTATGGTGTTCCAGTTGCCCGGACCATACGAGCGGATCAGGAATTTCATTTACTACGCACGGTTGGGGAATACCCAATACAATTGCCTGGTGTCAAACGGTAAATGTTGACCCCAATGTTGATTACGTTTTCTCTGGTTGGTTTACGCACCCGGCGACATTGCCTTCTGGGGCACTGATTCATTATTCCATTAATGGCACCCAGATCGGACCAATTTTTGGTTCAGGCTCGAATTGCCAATGGACGAATCACAAAGAGACCTGGAACAGTGGCTCAAATTCTACGGCTGAGCTATGTATTATAACACAAAATACTTCTTATCCCGGCATCTGGTTTTATATAGACGACATTGCTTTTGGTCCTTGGTGCGTAAAAAGCGACACGGTGCAGCTATTCCCGGTGGATGTAAATGCCACAACTTCTCCTACAACTATGACACAACCCTGCCAGGGTGCTTCTCTCACCCTCAGCGGCACGGGATCAAGTACCGGGCCGGATATCAGCTACCTTTGGGAAACTATTGATGGCGACATTTCTGGCGACGAAACCACACTCCACCCGGTGGTGATCGATACTGGTTTGTACATCCTCACCGTTAGTCGCACCAATCCGGATGGATCAGTCTGTACAGAAACAGCCTCTGTCAAGGTAATAGCCAACCTGGTTCCGCTTACTGTCTGGATTACCCCACCTACACCGTTGGGCTGTGATGGCGCCAACACCAACTTGATAGGCAATAACATAAATCCCGGTACATTTTCATATGCCTGGTCGACACCCAACGGCAACATCGTTTCCGGCGCCGACCAGAAAAACTGCATTGTCAATCAACCCGGTACGTACAACCTGACTGCTACCAACACGCTTACGGGTTGTACCGCCACCACGGATACAGAGGTCGATGCCATCACCTCCCCTCCTATTGCTGTAGCATCCGTTTCAGATACACTCACCTGCCTCCAAAACACCGTCATCCTTTTTTCTGCCGGTTCCAGTTTCGGCGCCAACATATCGTATAGCTGGACGACTTTGAACGGTCACTTCGTCTCCGGTCAGAGCGGCCCTTCTGTCCTCGTGGATAGCACAGGTGTCTATGCTTTGAACGTGCTGAACACTTCCAATAATTGTGTTTCATCCGACACAGTCAGAGTTCTGGGCGCGCTGTCGATACCTGCTTTTAATTTGCCTCCTCAACAACAAATCACTTGTAGATCTGACACGATTGCCCTGAGCATCCAGCCATCACCATCACTTTTGATCCATTGGGAAACCGGCAATGGCGGGCATATTGTCAGCGGCCAGTTCACACCAAACCCTGTGGTGGATTCGACCGGAGATTATACCGTCACCTTACAGGATACTTTGACTGGTTGTATTGCAAGGGACACAGTGCATATAAACGATAACATTCTTTATCCGGGTGTAAATATTATTCAGCCCGGACAAATAACCTGCCAGTCATTGAATGTTACTATTTCCGCGAGCGCCTTAAGCACTGGGACCTCTTTTGTGTATTACTGGACAGCTTCCAACGGCGGCCATATAATTTCAGGTGATTCTACGCTGAATCTGGTGGTCAATACTGCGGGGAATTACACCCTGTCCGTGCTGGATACCCTGAATGGCTGCATGAGTACCGCAAGCACAGTCGTTGCCATCGATACCAATTTCGTAACGGCCGTTGCCAATGCACCCGATACCATTACCTGCGCGCAGTTATCCGTATCATTAAATGCCAACGGTTCGAGCATTGACCCCGCGATCAGCTATGTCTGGTCGACCCAGGATGGCCATATCCTTAGTGGAGCCAACACCCCGTACCCTGTGGTAGATTCGGCAGGCACTTACCAACTTTTGATGACCAATAACCTCAACGGCTGCTTTGACTTGGATACGGTTTCCGTTTTAGAAAATGCTTTGATACCCCAAATTTTCATTACCCCGCCCGAAATACTGACTTGCACGCTCCCTGCCCAAAACCTGGTGGCACAAAACAACAGCCCTTCCGGTCAATATACCTACACCTGGGCCGCTTTCAACGGTGGGAACATCACTGGCAGTAACACAGGTTTGTCGGTACAGGTGGATGCCGCCGGCACTTACATTTTGTCCACGACCAACAACGACAATGCCTGCATTTCCTCCGATACGGTAGTGGTAAATGCACAGAATTCTGCACCGGCAGCCGAAGCCGGTTTGCCCGATACAATTACCTGCATCAACACGCGGGTTACCTTGCTTGCCAACGGACCAAATCCAGCTGCCAGTTTAAATTATCAATGGGCTACCGCTGACGGTTCCATCAACTGCGTCAGCAATGCTGCCCAGGCAGAAGCGGTAAGCCCGGGTTTGTATTTTGTCACCGTGACGGATCCATCCAACGGTTGCAGCTCGGTGGACTCTGTGCAGGTTTTTGAATCCACCCAGCTGCCCTTGCTGACTCTTGCTTCACCAGGTGTTTTAACTTGTCTTGTGACCACTCAAACCCTGCAAGGGCAAATGCAGTCTCCATCCGGTAATCTTACCTACCACTGGTCGGCGTCAAACGGTGGAAATATTGTTTCGGGCAACAACAGCCTCAGCCCGGTAATAGATGCTCCGGGTACATATACACTCACGGTTATCGACGGGTCAAACGGATGTACCGGAACTTTCAACACCACCGTAACCCGGGATGTGACTACGCCGGATATTTTAGCGCCAGCACCCGGTCAGATCAGCTGCGATTTTCCTGTTCAAACCATTCAGGCTCAAAACCTGTCGCTGCCGGGGAGTTTTAGCTATTCCTGGACGGCTACCAACGGAGGCCATATTTTTTCAGGAAATAATACCCTGAATCCGCAGATTGATGCCGGAGGCGATTATAATCTTGTGGCTACCAACCTTGTAAACGGTTGCACTTCTTCAATTCAGGTTAACCTTTTACAAAACACCACGCCACCCTTTGTCGATGCAGGCATGGATGCCATCCTGACCTGTAGCTTTAACTCCATGACACTCAACGGTTCCGGCGCTGCAGGTATGAGCTACTCATGGACAGCCTCTTCCGGCGGAAATATTTCCGCCGGCGTCAACTCCCCCACTCCTTCGATCGACGCGCCGGGGATTTATACACTGACGGTTTCCGATCCGGCCAACGGTTGTACTAACAGCGACAGCGTAGAAATTTTCAACGACGCAAATGCACCCATGGTTGATGCCGGAACGGCGACCCAACTCAACTGCAGCCTCCTCCAGACACAGTTGAATGCCACTGCCAGCCAGGGACCCGATTTCAGCTATCTCTGGACGGCTTCCGCTGGGGGTAATATCCTCAGCGGATCAAGCACCCTGACACCTTTGATAGATGCCCCCGGTGTCTATACCCTCGTCGTGACGAATGCGGTCAACAGCTGCACACACAGCAGCAGCGTCACGGTAACAGAAGATATCCTGCCACCGGCAGTGGATGCCGGTGTAGATGGACTTTTGACCTGTGCAACCACAACACTCAGCCTGAATGGAGCGCAGAGTGGCGGATCCGCCACTTATTTATGGCAAACTGCGGGTGGCAACATCGTTTCAGGCGTTACCAGTTTGACAGCAGCCATTAACCAACCGGGCACTTACACCCTCATAGCTACCCTGATATCCAATGGCTGCACCGGAAGTGATGTGGCGACGGTTGCCATCGATACCATTGCACCCATTTTCAGCATCCAGCCGCCGCAGGTGCTTACTTGCACACAACAAAGCATTCTACTCGAAGGAGCTGTTCAGCAACCTGCTGCGGGCAGTTTTGCGGCAGCTTGGGTTTCGACAAACGGCCATTTCATCTCCGGCCAAAATACGTTGAACGCCGTCATCGACGCTCCCGGGACGTACATGCTAACCATTCAAAATACCCAGAACGCTTGCGACGCCGTCATGACCATTCCCGTGATACAAAACACCATATCTCCATTGGCTGTAGCGCAGGCAGGAGACACGATTACCTGTGTAGTGCAAAGTGTGATGCTGGACGCAATGGGATCATCCGCAGGAAACGGTTTCACATACGCCTGGTCGACCGTGGATGGCCAAATCCTGAACGGCGCCAATACACTTGCACCCACTGTGGGCGCCGCAGGAAACTACACATTGCTGGTGACGAACACTGGAAACGGCTGCACAGCTTTAGCGATAACGACCGTAACAAACAACACCACGCCGCCAACAATCGTCATTGCAAGCCCGGATCAATTAACCTGTGTTAAAAACAGTATCACCCTGAACGGTAATGGATCGTCCATGGGTACAGGATTTTCGGCTGTCTGGAACGGTGGAAACATCGTTTCCGGACAATACACGCTGACACCAGTGGTGAATGTGCCGGGGAATTATACCCTAAGCATTCAAAATAGTCAAAACGGTTGTACGGCTACTCAGGTAGTAACCGTCCTGCAAAACATTACCCCGCCCGTGGCAGAAGCAGGTGAAGCAGATACCCTGCATTGCAAGCAATTGCAGGTTTTACTCAACGGTTCGTCGCCCACCGCTGGAAGCCTGTTATTCGCCTGGTCTAGTGCGAACGGTCATATCGTCAGCGGCGCCACGGCCCAGCTCAGCACTGTGGATGCTCCTGGGCTATATGTCCTGACAGTAACCAATCCGGCGAATGGATGTACTGCAATGGATAATGTCGCAGTCATTAGTGTGCCCGCCCCGGAGTTCGATCCTGCCTTGGTTCAACCTGATTGCCATGCCCTGAGTGGTTCGATTGATTTCGGCGTTCAGGCAGGAGGCCAGGCTCCATTTACATTCTCCATCGACGGCGGGCAAACGTTTGGAAATCAGGCGCTTATAGAAGACCTGCTTCCTGGTTTGTATACCCTGGTCGTGCAGGATGCGTTCGGTTGCAGCGCTTCGGAAACGGTCAGCATCGAGCCGCCATTGATCCCTTCCCTGAGCATTGCGGCACTGGACTTGCTGGACCTAGGCGATTCAGTGTTGCTGCAACCGGTGACAAACATCCTATCCGGCTTGGTGAATTCCTGGTCATGGTCACCTGGAACCGGATTATCGTGTACGGATTGTAAGACCCCCTGGGCGCAGCCTCTCCAGGATATGCGCTATAACCTTTTGTTGACCGATGTAAATGGTTGCTCGGCAGAGGCACAAGTGCTCGTATTCGTGAATCAAAAACATCGCATTTACGCACCCAACGCGTTTTCTCCCAATGGTGACGGGGTCAACGATTTTTTTATGATCTTTGGGAAAGGAGTAAAAGAGATCAGGGCCCTGCAGGTCTACGACCGCTGGGGCGAGGCATTGTTCCATGGCGAGCATCTACAGGCCAACGACGAACAGAAAGGTTGGGAGGGTAACTACCGGGGCGATCCGATGACGCCAGCGGTTTTCGTCTGGGTGGCCAGGGTGGAATTCCTGGATGGTGCAGTGGAGATGTTTTCCGGAGATGTGACCTTGATGCGGTGAACCAGAGACTTGTGCTGAGCCTGGTTACACATTTTTGATATTAGGAGACCATTAGCCTCCTCATGGTTTTGTATTCCGCCCCCTCAGGGGTTCCCTCAAGCGACCACGGGCGCGGCGGGGTGATTGGTTTTTACTCTTAAAAGCCTGGGGCGGAGTCTAAGGGAAGACTATGCAGGGCGTAAAAAACTGTTGCTATTGGCAGGTTTTCAGTTTGTGTCACAACTCATTAAAAAATTTCCAATTTAATTTCAAGCTTTCTTTTGCTTCGTGTTCTTTTATTTTTTGCTTTAACGGTTGTCTGTGCTCGGCACCGCAAATAAATATTGCTTTGTCGTATGGATACTGTTTACTATAGTTATATATGTTTTTCAACATTTCATTTTCACGTTTGTCGTGAAGTGCTTTTTCTGCCCTATGTTCATTTAACAATTTCACATCATTTATTTGTGCCAAAACAGTTTCTTCAATAATGCGTATTCTATTCGATATTTCAGCAAATTCATTGCTGTTTATAAAATAATAACCGGTTTGGTTAAGCTTCAATAATTTTTGGTTCCATAAATCACGGTATTCGCTACTATTGTTCCAAATTATTTGCACATCACTCAAAAGGTCAGTTTCATATACTGGATAATTGTCAACTGGGAAATGCTTTATTGGGTATTTTTGTAAATATTTTTTAATTGTAATAGTTTCTACTGTTTTAGGTTGATAACCTGCCGAGTAAACTATTCCAAACAAGTCATAAGGGAGTTCTTCAAAAATTACTTCTGGATGTATTTCTTCAATGATTGCGTACAATTCATCAGGATTACATTTGCTATGTATTTTGTGAAATGAAGAAAGTAAAGTTATGTTGAACATAGATTGTTTTTACTTCTTAGATTGTATCGTTTTACATTTGCCCATAAAGGATCGCATATTTGCGATGGGCGGGCTTTTCAGCACAAATGTTGATGCGGAGAACTGAACTTTGATTAGCCACAAAACTGTCTGTGGAGCACGAAAACCCGTCTATTGAAAATGTGCTGTTAGCCGCTTGGTTTTTCAATCTATCATGTTATTATTCAAAATACTGTCAAAGTAGTAAGCTAAATTTGATGAAATTTTATCAAATATCGCAGGAATTAAGTTCGAAATATTTTCAACTGTCAACTCTCTGTCCCTTGAGAAACCGTGATATTGATGAAGATAAAAAACAATATCAAACCGTTCTGAATACTCTAATTTGTCAAATGGGTTTGTCGTTGCATAGTCATGAAAGTCTGACAAGTGAATAAAGCCACAACCAAATTTATACACGTAATGGACATATCCTTTCAATTTGTCTGCTTTGTCCACCATATCTTTGTCTGTGATTTGTTTCCACTTGTTGTTTGGTGTCAAAACAGTCCATTTTTCTCCTGACAACGTTTGGGTCATTAGTCTTTCTCTCTCGTTAAAGTCAGGCATTTGCCCCAAATAAATTACTCTAACGAATGAGTCCAATTCTTGTCTTAGGATAGAAATGCAGTTTCCAAATAGTCTTTGTGAAACTAAAAGGGTCAAAGCATTTTTATTTTCTTCGCTTCTTTTTTGAATTAATGAAATGTATTTCTGTTTTATGTCTGTCATTGTTTTGGGTGTCGTTTTAAACTGACCGCTAGCTCATGAATATGCACACCTTTTGAAAGCAAAAGTAAAGTAAAACCCCCAAACCCCGCAAACACTCCTTTTTCAAAGGTTTAAACCAATGAAATTGAATTACTTTCTGCCTCGCTTGGTCTTCCTTCGTTCCATGCACAAGATGCTAAGCCCCCCGCCGCGCTTGGGTCTTTTTTTGACCCAGCGCCACTCCAGCAGGTTTCCATGCCAAGGAACAAACCTGCTGGAGTGCCTCTGTTTCATCTGTCAGCGATTTTTGTTTTGTTGGCCGTAAACA
>JADZBJ010000340.1 GCA_020852155.1 Saprospiraceae bacterium
ACTTGTATTGCACGTCGGGCAGTGGCTGGCCGTTGGCATCCGTTGCCTGAATGGACATCCGCACGGGTTCATCCTGTTCATATTTTGCTTTGAGGGATTTGAACGTGTACGTCGCGGCGTCTAATTGATAATCTTCGTAGTGAAAGTCAATATTCTGCTGGTACTGAATGCGCTGCTTTTTCAGCCAGTATGGCCCGACTGATTCAATTGAAATATCGTAGCGTTTATCGAGGGTCAGGGTGTCGCCCAACACAAAATTCATCATGACAACGCCCGGACTTGAAGGCTTTACTTTTTGCTTGCTGATGAGCTTGTATTGGCCCGTTCGCGACAGGGTCACGATGACACTGTCGGTCCAGGGTTTGAAGTTGTGGTCAGCCAGAAATGCCTTCATGCGCACGGTGTCGCCGGGCTGGTATTTGGGCTGATTCATGCTGATATAACCTTCAAAAGGGATGCCCTGGGGCCTATTCCGGTATTTCCGTTTTTGCGCCCTGTCTTCGCGGTATTTGGGCAGTATTTTAAAAGCAACCGTTTCCCATTTTTGATGAAAAAACCGGCCTGTCCGGTGCACGTATTTAGTCAGCCCCTGCTTTTCAGACACCTGAATGCGATAGTACGGATATTGCGGTTCTACCTGCAAAAACAGCGTTTCACTGGTCGTGGAAACTTCCAGAAAAGCCTTCTTTTGAAAATTTCGAACAAAGTAGGCATCCAGCTTGCGGTTTAATGTCAGCACCTTGTTTCCCAAGATCACCCGGGCGTCGCGAATGGTCTGCCCGTTGCTATCGCTGATGGTAAACATCAACCCGCGAGTGGAATGTAACAGGTTGACTTTCAGGCTGTTAATTGAAAGCGAAGTAACCTCCAGCGATTCGCCGACGGCCTTGACCAGCAGGTAATGACCCGGCTTTAGCGCCTTACTGCCGTTGTAGGCGCTGTCTTCCAGCGTGTGCAGCCATTCGTAACGAAATGGCGCAGTTGCATCGCTCAAAACCGAGCGCGCCTCGTCGGCCGTAATGCGATATACGCATGATTCGCTGGAATACGCCTGATCGAGTGGCGGTTTTGTCTGGGCGAGGGCGATGTTATTCAATAAAACACACGCCAGGATAAGTGGTATTCGCATGGTATGATTCACTTTGGATGGACAATAAATGGTTTTCAGGAATCCACGATAATGCGGTAAAATTGCGGTCTGAATTTGAATCGGTAAAGCGCTGTTTGGTGAATGCGGTGTGCGGTTGTGTCGTTGGCCCCTATTACCTTTCAAATTTCAAATGATATATTTCAAATTTCAAATTAAAAAAAATGTACGATTTGAAATTTGAAATTTGAAAAATAGTGGGGCTACTCTACGATACCCGGCCTTATAGAAATGCCGACTTCGCCCCGAAAAAGCGCGTGCCGCAGGCAAAAATGGCCTGATAAAAAACTGAGTAGTTTCGGGGCTTGCCTCCGAAAACATTAACCGGCGAGTTTTTTTTATCAGGTCATTTTTAGCGTTTTTTGGGAGGCGAAGTCGTTGCATTTCTATACAGCCGAGCCTTTTTTGGTTACTTTTTGGGCTCAAAAAAGTGACAAAACAACCTTTATGATAAAATTAGGCCAACAACAAAATATTGCTTTTCAAATTTCAAATTAAAAAAATATACGATTTGAAATTTGAAATTTGAAATTTGAAAAATTGGGAAGTTCAAAGCAGACAAACTACATCATGCTCAAAATAGCCTTGCTTGGCGCCGGACACCTTGGCAAAATACACCTGAAATGCTTGTTAGCCACCTCTTGCTGGGAAGTGGTCGGTTTTTACGACCCCGACGACCGCAATGCCGCCGCCGCCGAAACGCAATATGGCGTCAAGCGCTTCAAGCGACTGGCTCAACTCATCGAAGCCGTGGATGCGGTGGATATCGTAACGCCTACACCCGCGCACTATCGCATGGCCGCCCAGGCCATCCGCGCCGGCAAACACGTTTTTATTGAAAAACCCGTGACGCAAACCGTCGCAGAAGGCAAACGACTGCTGGCTCTGGCCGAACAATTCAACGTCAAGGTACAGGTCGGACACGTTGAGCGCTTTAATCCGGCTTTTTTGGCCCTGAAAAACACGACGCTTCGGCCCATGTTCATTGAGGCTCACCGACTGGCGGCCTTCCAGCCGCGTGGCACAGAAGTATCGGTGGTGCTGGATTTAATGATTCACGACCTCGATCTGGTGCTGCATCTTGTCGGCGCGCCGGTGAAGAAAGTCAGCGCCAGCGGCGTGGCCGTTTTGAGTCACACGCCCGATATTGCCAATGCCCGCCTGGAATTCGCCAATGGCGCCGTGGCCAACCTCACGGCCAGCCGAATCAGCATGAAGCAGATGCGTAAAATGCGCCTGTTCCAGCCCGATCACTACCTGAGCCTGGATTTTTTGGACAAAAATGCGCAGATTGTCCGACTGTTCGCCCAGGATGCGCCCGATCTGCCGCCGACCGACCAACTCATGGAATTTGATACCCAGGCTGGTAAAAAATGGTTGCAATTGCAAATGCCGGAGGCTGCACCCGTCAATGCCATTCAGATGGAACTGGAAAGTTTTTACGAAGCCATTGCTACCGACGCGCAGCCGGTTGTCACCCTGCAAGACGGCTTGAATGCCCTGACCGTGGCGCATCGAATTCTGAAAGAAATCGAGCGTTCGTTGTTGATGCACGCTGCGGGGTAGGCGTTGAATTTCGGGTGTGCAAACACCCGGGAGTTTACTTCCTGCCGCGATACACGGGTCAACGTCCTGCCTTTATTGTGTTATTACCATCCGCAAGATTCACGCGAATCTTGCGGATGATTTTTTTAAACCCTTTCAAAAACCTAATTGGAAGGTTAAAATCAGGACGCCAGCCAACGCTTGCTGACCCCAAAGTGTCTTTTCGTGCAATGAAGAACTTTCTTCTCCGGTCTTAAACGGTACTTTTTTGCATCAAAAGAAAATCCTGACAAATTCTAACTTTTACACGGATATGCACAAAACAACTCTCCTCGCTTTTTGTCTAATCGCTGTTTTTGCCGCTTGCAACAAGCACAGCGATCATCTTCATTTTCAATATGCAGAAACCAAGTGCGCCGACCGATGGTCGAAGTATGTTCAATGGGACACGCAGGAGGCGAAAGAGGCTGGTATTCGGGCCTTTTTGCAGGATTCATCCGGCATAGGCGTGTACAGTTTTAGTCTGGAAAAAGACGGCGATGGAGAGGCTTGTGAAGCCTGCACATGCCTGACTGGTTACCATATTTACATTCATTCATCAGAAGAATACAGGCAGCAATTGCTTGATTTAGGGTTTAAAGAGCAATAAATAAGGGTGGAGGGCGGAAGGTGGAGGATTTTGTAATGCCTTCCGCCCTCCACCCTTTACCCGTCACCTCCATTTTTAACTGCACTTTTTAATACATACAAAATCATGAAACAACTCACAATCCTCTCAATTTTGGCATTAATCCTGTATTTGGCTTTCTCCAAAAAAGACGATCATTATCACGATCAGGCA
>JADZBJ010000341.1 GCA_020852155.1 Saprospiraceae bacterium
CGGACGGAAACGCGATTTCACGCCAGCCCGAATGCGTTCAAATACCCGATGCATACCTTCTTTTTCTAATTGTTGAAAATAACCGATCAGTACCATACCATTCAATACAGCTACGCCAAACAGGGCGATAAATCCGACGCCGGCAGATATGGAAAACGGCATACCGCGCAGCCACAAGGCCAATACGCCGCCGACCGCTGCAAACGGAATAGCACTGAAAATCAGCAAACTCTCGCGGACTGTTCCGAATGAAAAATACAACATTAGTAAAATGATGAGCAATGCTGCCGGAACCACAATACTCAGTCGTTGCTGTGCATTCTGAAGGTTTTCAAACTGTCCGCCATAAGTCACGCGATACCCGTCTGGCAAACTGACGCGAGAGGCTACAGCCTGTTGAACATCGGCCACAACACCGGCAATGTCGCGCCCACGCACGTTGAGGGCTACATTGACGCAACGTTCGCCATCCACGCGGTTTACGGCCATCGGGCCTTCTTTGATGCCAATATCCGCGAGTTCACGCAGCGGCGCCTGTGCGCCGGTCGGCGTAGTAATCATGATTTTATCCAGAATATCCAGCGGACGATCTGTTTGCTCGCGCAATTTCACGATGATGTCAAAGCGCTGATTTCCCTCAAACAACATGCCCGCCTTACGGCCCGCAATGGCAATTTGCAACGCTTTATTGACATCACCGACAGCCAGGCCATATCGGGCAAGGGCGTCGCGACGATATTCAATGAACATTTGCGGCAACCCTTCCGCTTTGGCAACACTGACATCCTCAGCGCCGGGAATTTTGTTCACTTCCTTGACAATCTGATTGCCAATTGTAGACAGTCGGTCAAGGTCGGGGCCAAGCACCTGCACGATCACATCCGTTTTGGCGCCAGACATCAGTTCATTGAAACGCATGGCGATGGGCTGCTGAATAGATGTAAATACGCCCGGAACCTGGTCGAGCACAGATTGTAATTCCTTTTCAAATTCTGCGCGCGTTTTCACGCGCTTCCATTTGTCGCGGGGGTGCATGGCAACCACCATATCCATCTCTTCAATACTCATGGGATCCATGGGAACCTCGGAGGTGCCGATTTTGCCGGTACAACTTTTCACCTCGTCAGGGAAATATGCCTGAATATCTTTGGCGGCATGTTCTGCCGAGCGAATCATAGCGGGCAACGATGAGCCGGGCAACATCCTGATGTCAATCACGAAGTCGCCTTCATCCAGTTGAGGAATAAACTCGCCCCCCATTCGGGAAAACAGCCAGCCCGCTAAAACCAGCAGCATAATGGCAAATCCAAGTACTGCTTTTTTCCACTCCAAAGCCCATTGTAACACCGGGAAATAAATCCGCATAAACCAGCCCATCAGGCGATCGGCAAATGTTTCTTCATGCGAAATTTTCCCTTTGAACATCCAGGCACTCATGGCCGGGACATAGGTGAGCGACAACAAAACCGCACCGGTCAGGGCAAAAATGACCGTCAAAGCCATCGGCTTGAACATTTTGCCTTCAATGCCGGACAACATCAACAAGGGAACATAAACGATCAGGATGATCAACTGGCCAAAAAACGATGAACTGGCCATACGGGTCGCGGCTGTTGCTACCGTGTTTTCGTAGGCAGGCTGTTCGTTGTCTGTCAATGCCAGCGAGGATTGTTGATGCTGCCGAATGATTAATTGCGTAATGATGTTTTCGACGATAATCACCGCGCCGTCAACAATCAATCCGAAGTCAATAGCGCCGAGCGACATGAGGTTGCCGGAAACCTTGAAAGCCACCATACAACCAATGGCGAACAGCATGGACAATGGAATGACCGAGGCAACGACCAAACCCGCGCGCAGGTGACCCAGCAGCAACACCAGGACAAATACTACGATCAGACCGCCTTCCAGCAGGTTTTTGGAAACAGTCGAAATGGTTCGGTCAATGAGCTGTTCGCGATCCAGGAAGGCTTCAAGTTTCAGGCCCTGTGGCAATTGAAGCGTTTCCAGTCGTTTTTTGATGTTCAAAATGACATTACGCGAGTTTTCACCTTTTAACATCAGTACGATACCGCCTACGGCCTCTTCCGTACCCTGTGTCAGCGCGCCATATCGGATAGCGCTGCCGATTTCGACAGTAGCAACGTCGCGCACCAGCACTGGCGTTTGACCATTCACCCTGACGACTATTTTTTCCAGGTCTTGCTGGCGCGCAGCCAGGCCAATGCCCCGGATAAAGTAGTTGTGGGCATCTTTTTCAAGGTACGCCGCGCCGGTATTTTCACTGCCCGCCTCAACAGCGGCAAACAGTTCGGTCAGGGTACACCCGGTTGCACGCAGCAGCGTCGGGTCGGCTTTGATGTGGTATTGTTTAAGGTAGCCGCCAAAACTGCTGATTTCGGCCACGCCTTCTGTGCCCAGCAGTTGTTTTTTAACCACCCAATCCTGTACGGTGCGCAATTCGAGTGGCGACCAACTGGTATCTGCGGGGTCAACAGGCTTGATGACATATTGGTAAATCTCGCCAAGGCCGGTCGTGATCGGGTTCATGGAAGGAGAGCCAAAACCCTGTGGTATTTCCTCACGCACAGCAAGCAGGCGTTCATTGACCTGATTTCTGGCAAAATAGATATCAATACCCTCTTTAAAATCAAGTGTAACGATGCTCAAACCAAATTGCGAAACGGAACGAATGCCCTCCAGTCCCTGAATGTTGCGCATGGCCATTTCGATGGGATAAGTGACAAATTGTTCCATTTCCACCGCCGAGAGGTTGGGCGATTGCGTGGCAACGACAACCTGATTATTGGTAACGTCAGGTATAGCGTCCAGCGGCAGGCGGCTGAGGGAAATGCCGCCCCAGATGGTTAACCCGAGCATGCTGAGCATGACCACCATCTTGTTGTGGACGCTGAAATGTATTATTCGCTGAATCATTTTGTGGATGTGTAATTCAGGCAAAGCAGGACATTAATATCTCGTAATTGACTATTAAATGAGTCAATCCGAAAAAACTTACAGTACCGCCATGCAGGTAAAAAATGACATATAACTGCGCCAAAAGCAGCAGCAGGAGCCGGGGAATACTCGGCTCATCTTAGCGGTTAAATGCACCGCTCCAACAAAAGATTCAGGCCCTGGGAGGCTGGAAAAGTGACCCGACATAGGAGGCCGGGAAATAGAAATGGTAATAAAAAGATGCGGAAGGCGCATCTTCGTCAGCCGTTTGGCAATGTACGAGGAAGTCTTGGTCGCTCTTGAAAAAGTCTTTCATAAAGGCCAGACCACAAGAACAGGGAGCGTGATGGTGGAAAGGCAGCGACTGGTGGTTATGGCTCATGTCATTCTGGTGCTGACTGAAATAATGCAGCCAGACGAAGTCCAGAACGCTGGTTTCAGGGTCTGTTTTCCGATGCTCAGACAAATGCGTCAACATGGCCGGGATGCGGGCCAGTTCACCAAACAGCATGCCGCCGGTAAACAAGTTGATGCAAAATGTAAGGATCAGAAAAGACTTCATGAAAACACCGTACCTCAAGTACAAAACAAATATCCGCTTTTTTGAAAATTCAAAGTTGCTGTTAGGAGGAAGATTAACATTTGGTTGATACTGGATAAACATAAGGTTACGAAACTTTCAAAGTTTCGTAACCTTATAACTACACGATTACGAAACTTTCAAAGTTTCGTAATCATGAGTACCCAAGCCTGATTAGTTTAAGGTATTAAGCGAAGGGATTTTTTGTCCATACGAGCCATTTTTGAGGAAGATAGCAGCGCTATCTGACGAAAAAATGGGGAAGTAGGGGCGAAAAAGAACCAGATTAAAACTTAAACTAATTAGGCTTGGGTACTTATTAACCCGATTGTTTACCTCGCGAACGCTACAGCTCGTTTTTCACGAATAACGGTAACCCTGATCTGGCCGGGGTACTGCATTTCATCCTGAATTTTTTGCGAAATCATGAATGACAGATCGTCGGCGTATTGGTCGCTTACTTTTTCGGCTTCTACAATCACGCGCAATTCGCGGCCGGCCTGCATAGCGAAGGCTTTGGCCACACCGTCGTAACCCATAGCCAGGTCTTCGAGGTCTTTGATGCGCTTGAGGTAGTTTTCCAGGATTTCGCGTCGTGCGCCAGGGCGTGCGCCCGAAATGGCGTCGCAAGCCTGAATGATCGGCGAAATGATATTATTCATCTCGATCTCATCGTGGTGCGCACCGACTGCGTTATTGATCACCGGGTGCTCGCCGTACTGTTCGCACATTTTCATGCCGACCAATGCGTGAGAGAGTTCCGTTTCTTCTTCTACAACCTTACCAATATCGTGCAGCAGACCGGCGCGTTTAGCCATTTTGATCTGTTTCTGATTCAGGCCAAGTTCGGCGGCCATCAAACCGCAAAGTTCTGCCGTTTCGATACTGTGCTTGAGCAGGTTTTGACCGTATGAAGAACGGAAACGCATACGACCTACCATGCGCACCAGCGCAGGATTGAGGCCGTGTACATTGAGTTCGACAACGGTGCGTTCACCGATGTCCATGATTTGTTCTTCGATTTGCTTGGTCACCTTGGCCACCACTTCCTCGATACGCTGCGGGTGGATACGGCCGTCAGCCACAAGGCGTTGCAGCGACAGGCGCGCAATTTCGCGGCGAACCGGGTCAAACGAAGAAATCACGATGGCTTCAGGCGTGTCATCCACGATGACTTCCACACCGGCAGCCGCTTCGAGGGCGCGGATGTTACGGCCTTCACGACCGATGATCTGGCCTTTCATGTCGTCATTTTCAAGGTTGAAAACGGACACGGTATTTTCGATGGTAAACTCGGCAGCCATACGCTGAATCGTCTGAATGACGATCTTTTTGGCTTCCTTGTTGGCATTGAGTTTGGCCTGGTTGATCGAGTCGCGCACGATGGTTTGCGCTTCGCTTTCGCTTTTGGCGCGCACCTGTTCCAGCAACTGATCTTTGGCGTCCTGCTGGCTCAATTTGGCAATCGTTTCCAGCGCTTTGATACGCTCTTCATTGGCCGCGTCGAGTTCCTCTTTTTTCTTCTGAACGATTTTGAGTTGTTTGTCCAGGTTTTCGCGCAGGGTTTCTACTTCCAGTTCGCGGTTGTCGAGGTCGCCTTTGCGTGTATCCAGGTCTTTGAACCTTTTTTCGATGGCGTCAGATTCGACTTCCAAGTCTTTTTGTTGCGCCGCCAGGGTCATTTCCAGGTCTTTGAGTTCGAGTTGCCGCTTGGTTTTTTCGGCCTCGACTTCCTGTTTCATTTGAGCGTATCGCTCTTTGGCTTCCTGGATTTTCTGTTGTTTGATGCGATCGTTTTCGGCCTCTGCCTTGCTGACGATTTTCTCGGCCTTGATGGCGGCTTCGTCTTCAGTGCGTTTGGCCGACAGGCGCGCTTCCTGAATAATCAGGTCGGCTTTGCGATTGCTTTCTTCAACGGCCTGGTTGGTATTTTTTTTAACGGTCATAGATGCCACAACCCAGGCGATAACCGCCCCGATGGCAAGACCTATAATGATGCTGATAATATCCATTGCTTTAGCGTAATATAAAGAGTATGAGGCATACAAGGGTGGACTATCGCCGAACCTGTGCGCCTAATTTTGATTCAAATGCTGTGGTTAACTGGTTCATGAGCGCGTCAATGTCCTTGTCCTGAAGTGTCTTTTCAGGGTCTTCAAACGTAAAACTAACGGCATACGACTTTTTGCCGGCGCCGAGTTTTGATTCATCCTCAAACAGGTCGAAAAGGTTGACGCCTGTCAGGGTTTTCTTGATGGTTCGGGTGGCTGTTGCCTTGATGTCGGCAAAAGGCACCTGCTGATCGAGTACCAGCGCCAGGTCGCGGCGAACCGTCGGGTATTTGCTCCATTCAGCAAACTGTATTTCATTTTTGCTGACGGCTTTCATCAAATTTTCAAAATGGAAATCTGCAAAAAACACCGGGTTTTTCACGTCCATTTTTTTCAAAACGGATGGTTGAACAGCGCCAAAAGTGACCAACTCCTGCGGCCCGCGGTGGTAGCGCAGGGCGTACTGAAATGGCGCTTCCTGCACGACTGTTTCCTGAAAACCGCTAACGCCCAGCCTGGACAGCAGGTTTTGGACAATGGTTTTCAGGGTATAGAAATCAACAGCAGATTTTGCGGCTGGCTGCCAACTTTCTGCGCTGTGCCGTCCTGTCACCAGAACAGAAAAGCGGTGCGTTTCTTCAAATTTTTCTCCTGAACGAGCATAGACTTTACCGAATTCAAACAGGCGCAGGTCGGCCTGTTGACGGTGCTGGTTTCGGACAACTGTTTCGAGGGCGGTGCCGAGCAGCGTCGGGCGCAGGCAGTCCAGCCCTTGATTGGCGGTGTTGTGTATGTACACGATGCGCTCGTTTTCGATGGGATACATCGCCGAGTCGCCGGTGTAATAGGCCGAGTTGGAAAGCGACATACCCATGCATTCCAGGTAGCCGTTGGCCACCAGAAATTCGGAAGCCATATTGCGTACGCCGTCAGGGCTTGGGTGCTGCGGCACTTCCATGCTGCTGCGAATCTGCGTCGGAATTGGAATATTGTCCAATCCGTGCAGGCGCAGGATTTCTTCAACCAGATCGGCTTCGCGCGTCACGTCGGGTTTGTTGGTCGGAATCACCGCCGTGAACCCTGTAGCGGTTTCCTGTTCAAAGCCCATGTCGTAGGCTTTCAGGGCGCGCTGAATGTCTTCGCGACTGAGTTCGTGACCGATCAGTCGGTTGATATGCTGGTATTCCGTCTGGATTTTGGCTGGGTCAGGCAGTGTGGACGAGATAGCGTACACCTTGCTGGAAACGTTTCCGCCCGCCAGTTCCAGGATGAGTGCAACGGCGCGTTGCAGCGCGTTGAGTGTATTGCGGTGATCAACGCCTTTTTCGAAAGTCCAGGCGGCGTCAGTACGCAGCCCGTGGCGCATCATGGTGCGGCGAATGCTGCGCGCATCGAACAGTGCCGCTTCCAGGAAAATAGCGTTGGTGGCTTCGGAAACGCCGCTGTCAGCGCCGCCAAATACGCCGCCAATGCACATGGGTTGGCGCAGGCCGTCGCAAATCATGAGGTCTTCAGCGAACAGTTTGCGATCAACGCCATCCAGGGTTTTGAAAGGCGTACCCGCTGGCAAGTTGGCAACGATGACTTTACGGCCTTCGATTTTACTCAGGTCGAAAGCGTGCAGCGGCTGGCCCATTTCAATGCGGACGTAATTGGTGATGTCCACAATATTGTTGATGGGGCGCTGGCCGACGGCTTTGAGGCGATTTTGCAGCCACTCAGGGCTGTCTTTGACGGTCAGGCCTGTCAGTACCACACCGTGATAAAGCGGGCAGGCCGAGGTATTTTCAACCGTAACTTCCAGCGACTCGGTTGAGCCTGTCGCCTGGGGCATCAGGTTGTTGTAATCTGGCAGGTTGATGCGGGCTTCCGGGTTTTCGTGATAGCGAATCCAGGCCAGCAGGTCGCGGGCGACGCCGATGTGGTTGGTCGCGTCGGCGCGGTTGGGCGTCAGTCCGATTTCGATGACGGTGTCGGATTTCAGGTCGAACCATTGAGCGGCGCTGATGCCGAGTTCGGTATTTTCCGGCAAAACCATGATACCGCTGTGGTCTGAACCTGTGCCCAGTTCGTCCTGAGCGCAGATCATACCCTGCGATGGAACGCCTTTTACCTTGCGTTCGCCGATGGTGAAAAGAGTGCCGTCTTTACTGAAAACATTGGCGCCGGGTACGGCGACAAAGACTTTTTGGCCGGCGGCCACGTTGGGCGCGCCGCAAACGATGGAGCGCACGACGCCATCGCCGACATCAACAGTCGTGGCTGAAAGGTGATCTGTTTCCGGTATTCTTTCGCAAGTTAATACCTTGCCTGTCAATACTTTATCCAAATCCACGAGCGAAGGGCGAACCTCCTCCCATCCTTCACATTCCAGTCCCAGTGATGTCAAAATGTCGGCGATTTCGGGGGCAGATTTATGGATGTCGAGAAAATCTCGTAGCCAATTTAGCGATACCTTCATTGCTTCTGAAATGGTTTTTCCTGCGCGCTGCGGCGCAGGCCTTATACACTCGCACGATTTTCATTGAAAAACCGTGTCCTGCTGTAATGATACTCTATCGGCAAAGGTAGAAAGGTGTTGTCACCTTTGCCCATTTTGGGGTAAAAAGTTTAAACAAAAAGTAAAACCGGCCTTGCTTTCAGGTGAGATCAAACAGGTTTCCGACGCCCGGAACACGCGCGCAGACGAAGCCTTCCGCGTATTCAACCTGAATATTGCGACCGAATACCCTGTCTTTTGCAGCGATATAGTCTATAAAATCCTGACCGGAAATCGGCGTATTGGGCGCCTGACCTTCGGGGTCAAAAAACTGCGACCGAAAAGCCATGATGGCCTCCATTTTACGGCTGAACCAGGGCGAAATATCCACGACAAAATCGGGTTTCAGGTAACGATCCTGAATGTAGTGATACACCGCTTTGGGTCGCCAGTGCTGCTGTTCGCGGCCGTCTTCATCGTGCGTTTTGATTTGGGCCAGTCCGGCGTAAAAGCAGGCATCAGCGGTCATTTTGGCCGCCCGGCCATGGTCGGGATGGCGATCATCCACGCTGTTACACAGCACAATATCCGGCTGACAGGCGCGAATAACGTTCACGATCGGAAGCCAGTTGTCAGGGGTATGGGTAAACAGTCCGTCGGGAACATTCAGTGTTTTTCGGAATTCGCAACCCAGTATTTGGGCTGCATCAGCCGCTTCTTTGGCCCTGATTTCCGGCGTGCCGCGCGTGCCCAGTTCGCCACGGCTCAAGTCGAGAATTCCGATGCGATGCCCCGCCGCTGCATGGCGCAAGAGCGTCCCGGAAGATGACAACTCAACGTCGTCGGGATGTATGCCGATGGCCAGAATATGTACTTTCGAAACCATTATTTTGATGTAGTAATGTATTGATAAGTATCAAGGCATAATTAGTTTAAAGAATTAAGCGAAGTGATTTTTCGTCCATACGAGCCATTTTTGAGGAAGATAGCAGCGCTATCTGACGAAAAAATGGGGAAGTAGGGGTGAAAAAGAACCAGATTAAAATTTAAACTAATTATGCCTTGATACTTGTGATGATGTGATGCGCATAAACAACCTGAGTTTACGCGTGGAAGTTGCAAATTTGCGGAATATTAGCGCCTCGGCTAATATTGAATTCAAGGTGAATGGAAACAAATCCGCATAACGACAGCGAAATCAACCTTTTGCGACAACAGGTTCAAGACCTGCAACAGCGCCTCCACGACGCTGAACACCGGGCCGAACGCAATCGGGAAGAATGGTCGGCAAAATATGACCAGCACCGCGAACTCCGCGAGGCGCATCAGAAAATGCAGCACGACTACGAAAGTCTGAGGCTGCAAAAAGGCGGTTTCGGATTCAAGATGCTGCTGCTGATCGGCGCCATCGGCACCATGGTCGGGCTTGTGTTCTGCTTTTTATACATCAAACTGCGCCCCCAGGAGCCACACGCCCAGGCATTACAGCGCTTCCGGCGCGAGCAGGTATATCAGTACGAAATTCAACTGAGCAACGGCCAGTTTGAGGAGGTTCACCAGGCGATACACCTGGAGCGGGAAAAAACCGAAAATCAGTCCATTCACGCCGAACTGGATATGCTGGAAAATATCGTCGGCGCGGCGCGGCGGGGGTGTAAGTGAGGGGGGAAATAATAGATTGATCTTTTTAGGTAGCTTGATTTTTGCTCAAACAACTATCTTTTGATGCGACATCAGGTATCATTGACTTTATAGCGAACAACCGGAACACTCTCGGAGGCACAGCGGTTTGGATGAACTGAATTCTGGCTATTGATAGTTGACACTTCTGATGGTTCTTATATTTTTAGCCACCTTATGGGATCAATCTACATAAAGAGAATATGACAATACTTCAAGAAATGTCACTTATAGGTGAACTTGTGCTACAATCTAAAATTGCACATCGTTCTGCA
>JADZBJ010000342.1 GCA_020852155.1 Saprospiraceae bacterium
CAATTGTCCGAACAAGCCCTGCGCCGGGAAGTCGCCCTGCTGTACGACGAAGGGCAGTATTTGCTGGAGCGCTGGCTATTGCTGCAACGTCAGGACAGCCTGCTCTCGGATTTTGTTCGGGTAGCAGCCCTGGAATATCAGACGGGCAATATCAATCAACTGGCGAAACTGAACGCTGAAACCCGCGCCATGGAAGCCAAACGCGATGCTCAAACGGCAAAAATTGCCTGGTTGATGGTGCGCGACCAACTCAGCACCCTGGCAGGCATCAACAGCGAATGGACGCCTGACAAGCGCTTTTCTGCGCGGTTAATGATGGCAACGGCGCAAAGCCCGTTAAGTGCCTGGGGGCAACAACGCATGCAGTTGGCTGCGGCGGATGTCAAGCGTTTGGACAAAACGACTTTGCCCGGTTTCGGGGCAGGGGTGGTGACCAATGTGGATCCGAAAAATCGTTTCCTGCCCAATGCGTATTTTTCCGTCAATTTCCCGCTGTTTAAAAAAGGGTATCAAGCCGAAAAAGACGCTGCGCGGGTACGACAAATGGCGGCAGAACAAGAGGTGAAAGCGCGACAGCAGTCGGCCGGTATTCGTCGCCAGCAAATGAATCAGCAGCGAGACATGGCTCTGGTTGAAATGGACTTTTGGGAAAAAACAGGTAAGGCGCAATCCGACGAGTTGATGCGCGCCGCCCAGATCAGTCGTCAGGCCGGTGAAAGCAGCACCACAGAATATTTGCTGGCGCTGGCACAGGCGTTTTCACTAAATATCAATCACCTTGATGCCATTCGCCGCTTCAATGAAGCGATTATCTGGCAAGAATACGGGGAGTGAGTGAGTGGTTATTTGTTGAGTTGGTTATTTGCTTGTTTGTTGAATTGGTAATTTGTTGAGTTGGTTATTTGTTTAAGTTGTTGATTCATAAGCAAATATAAAATTCTCGCTAATCACTAACCACTAACCTCTAATCACTAACCGCTAACCACTAATCGCTAACCACTCATTCACGCAGTCTAAAAAATGCAAACCACACAACAATTGAATATTCGGGTACAATGGTGGGTCGTCAGCGCGTCAATCGTGCTATTTGGCTTGAAAATCCTGGCTTATTACCTGACGAATTCTGTTGCAGTCCTGACCGATGCCCTTGAAAGTACGGTCAACCTCGTCACTGGATTTACCGGGCTGTATGCACTTTATGTGGCGGCTCGTCCTCGTGATGAAGACCATCCTTACGGGCATGGCAAGGCAGAGTTGGTATCTGCTTCGCTGGAAGGTATTTTGATTATTGTGGCAGGCCTGATTATCGTCTATGAATCGCTCATTAACCTCCAACATGCGCATCCGCTGCAAAATCTGGATGCAGGTATGGTTATGATTGGCATTTCGGCGGTGGTCAACTATTCACTTGGCGCGTGGTGCATCCGAATGGGGCGCAAGAATAATTCAATTGCCCTGCAGGCCAGTGGTAAACACCTGCAATCAGATACCTGGACGACGGTGGGTATTATTTTGGGTTTGTTGTTGCTGAAGTTCAGTGGTATCAGTTGGATAGATAGTGCGGTGGCCTTGATTTTCGCGATTTGGATCATCGTCGAAGGCGTGCATATCCTTCGCGAAACCGTCAGTGGTATCATGGATGAATCAGACCTTGATCTGGTGCGTCAACTCATCGAAGTACTCAATCGTCAACGCCGCAATAACTGGGTGGATTTGCACAACCTGCGTACCCTGAAATTTGGTAACACCCTTCACGTAGACTGTCACCTGACTGTACCCTGGTACTTCCAGATCAGGGAAGGACACGCTGAAGTCGTAGCGCTGGAATCGCTCATTAATGAATCGTTTGATCATCAAATTGAAATGTTTGTACACATGGATGCCTGCGTCCCGCCGGCGTCCTGCCGCATTTGTCCGCTCATACACTGCGAAAAACGCCAACGCTCTTTCGAGGAACGCCTCGAATGGACATTTGAAAATGTCACAAGCGATTTGAAACACGTGTGAATGATGAATGAGTGAATGCGTGAATGAGTGAGTGCGTGAGTGAGTGAATTTTTGTAAATTATTGATTTTTAATAATTTACAAAAACAAATAACCAGATAACCAAATCCCCAAATAACCAGATAACCAAACAACCAATCCACTAATTTAAAATTTCAACAATGAAAAATACTCTTTTCACCATATTAGCCATCACCTTGTTGGGTGCATGCGGCCAGAAGTCCGGCTCGGACGTAACAACAGAACAGAATGACGTAACCCCTGCGGTGGAACAGTCCGTCTCACTGCGTCGTGAACAAATACAAAAATCGGGCATCAGTTGGTCGCCGGTTGAACGGCACGAGATTTCGCCGACGATTACCGCCAATGGTACCGTGGTGGTATTGCCACAAAACAAGGCGGCCGTTTCGTCAAAAATTGACGGTCGAATCGAACAGTTTTTTGTTCAGGAAGGTCAGAATGTGCAAAAAGGCCAGGCGCTGATGAGCATTGCTTCGAGCGCCATTTTCGACATTCAACAGGCGTATCTTCAGGCCAGGGCGGATTTGATTTTTCTGGAAAAAGAACTCGAACGCCAGAAAACGTTGAGCGGACAACAAGTGGGCGCTACGAAAAACTACGAGGAAGCCCGCTCGAAATATGCCCGTGCCACAGGCGATATGCAAACGGCAGCGGCCAAACTGCGCTACCTCGGCATCAGCACAGAGCAACTTAATAGTCATGAACAACCACAACTGGCGCGCAGTGTGACCATCACAGCGCCGATCAGCGGAAACATTTCATCTATTGCTGTCAACCTGGGCGCCAGTGTCAGCGAGGGCGCGGCCCTGTGTAATATCGTTGGACTGGATGACCTCCATGCTCATTTTGAAATATTTGCCAAAGACATCAGCCAGATCAGGTCCGGACAACAGGCATCTATCCGATTTATTAACCTGGACGCACCGCCATTGATCTCAAAAGTTGAATTTATCAGCAAGGAAATGTCGCCCGAAACCCGCACATATTCTGTTCATATTCCATTGGCCAATGCTGCCAAAAATGGCTACTTGCCGGGCATGCCTTTGTCGGCCGAAATTCAGTTGTCAGGTGGCAGCACTATGCTGGCGATTCCTGAATCGGCAGTCTTGCACGACGGCACACAAACGTATTGTTTTGTGGTCACTGAGAAAGACGCTGACAACCTGATGTTTGAGAAAATTAGTTTTGAACCCGCCGTTCAGGGCGGAGGCTGGATTGGCTTGCCCGTCGGCCTGCTCGCTGGCAAACAAGTCGTCACGCAAGGCGCCAACCTGATTGACGGCGCTATGCGCAAAGGCGATATGGAATAGAATGAGAGATTTGTTGCGGCAGATTAGATTAACCGCTAATGACGCTAAAGGCGCTGATTTTTCCTGACTATAACGGATTGTAGTGATGCCCCCAAAATCTATCGAATATTGCAGTGCGGTAGAGAAGAAAAGGGCGTAGCCCTGTAATCTTCGTAGAAAAAAAGGACATCACCATTGAGGGGCGTAGCCCTGTAATCTACCCTCATCATACCATTCAAAAACATATTAAACTTGTGCGGCATAGGCGTCCATTATTTCATGGATGTCAGGGCTACGCCCCTTGTTACACGATCTGATCTGCCATGCTACGAAGATTGAGGGGCTATGCCCCTTGGTTTGCAATATTTCGACTAATATAGTAGTGTTGTGCCCTTGGTTTGTGATATTCCGATCAAGATTGTAGGGCTGCGCCCAGATATATACTGCGCTGCAATGTTCGATGGCTTTTTGGGGCATTGCTACAATCCGTTATAGTCAGGATTTTTCAAAATTAGCGCTTTTAGCGTCATTAGCGGTTATTAATGCCGCCCTTCGTTTGCTGAAAATTAAAAACCTAGATTTCCGGTAAAGAAAGCCGCTTGTAACGGCTGATAATCCGTCCGGCAACCACGGTCACCACACAAGCTGCGAGGTTTATATTGTCTGGAATCCCCCACTTTGACAACATCAGATAAAACACGCCGCCAATGGCCGAAATGGTGGCGTACAACTCGCGCGGGCGCAACAGTTCGGGAACCTCATTGCATAAAATATCAGCCACCAGGCCGCCAAACGTAGCCGTAACAACACCCATTACAACCATATACGCGCCATTCAGCCCATGCGCTCCGGCCACTTCGATGCCCGTGGCTGTGAAGGCTCCCAGGCCCACGGCATCCGACAGGAAAATCGTACGCCTGAACTTGTTGTGATGATCGCGCAGGATAAAAGCCAGCGCCGTAGCCGCAGCCACCAGTGCCAACGCCCCCGTATCATTTATCCAGCCTACCGGCCTGACGCCAATGAGCAGGTCGCGCAATGTCCCACCGGCATAGGTGGTTGCAAAAGACACCACCAGCGCGCCAATCAAATCCAATTGGTAAGCCCGTGCCTTCAATGCGCCGGTAAACGCAAATGCAGAAATACCGATGTAGTACACGACATGAGAAATATCCAGGTTGAGGAGGGTGTGCATGAGGGCGGTGTTGTATGACTCGTGGCTACAAGTCGCGAAAGTATAGTAGAATTGCTGCGACGGGGTACTATTTGTGCGACGTGGTCAAATTTTATTTTATTCGGCGTTAAAATTTTCGTCGAATCGCCCGCATTCGACTGCAAATTTTGCCTTGCCTAAAATAAAATTTGCCTCTACCTCGCACAAATGCCCCGGTCGCAACAATTCTAGTGATTTATACAAACGCATACGGCCTGGATTTGTCGGTGAAAATTTTGCCATTGTTTACTGGCCAATCCTCATTTCATTAACCCCAGTAACAGCGCCGTCATGCTCGTCACGCCAGTGCGCAGGGTAGGTAGCCGGTCAGGTGCAAAGCGGGATGAATGCAATGAAGGCAAGACAAGTCGTCCTGCCTTTGCGGCCGACCAGTCTTCGGCTGAAACCGTGCCTAACCAGTACAACATCGTTGGGATGGGCGGCGATGTCATACCGTAACGACTGAAATCCTCTCCACCCATGACAGGCGTTTTTTGTACGACGTGATTTTTCCCAAGCGCTTTTTCAAAAATCAGTTTGGCGCGTGCTGTGAGTGCTGTATCATTCCGCACAGTAGGCGTTTCATAACCAATGACACGCACTGTTGGTCGCTGTTCATCAGGAACACGGGCCGACAAGGCATTGTACTCGCAAATTTCGCGAATGCGGCGTATGAGATAGCTATTGATGGAGTCGTCGTAGGTGCGCAGGGTGAGTTCCATGTGCAAGTGATCGGGCAATTGATTTCGGCGGGTCCCTGCCTCGATTTTTCCAACCGTAATCACAGCCGGAGTTCCGGGTTTTAATTCGCGACTGATGATCGTCTGAAAGTCCAGGATGCAGCGTGCGCCCAGGACGATGACATCCAGCCCCAGGTGCGGGTATCCGCCATGTGCTGAACGGCCATACAGATCAACATCCACGCTGGTGGTATGGGCCATGGCCGGGCCAGCGACGACAGCGACCTTCCCGGCTTCAAGTGCAGCGTCATCGTGCAGGGCGACAGCGTAATGCGGCCGGGGGAATCGTTGATACAAACCAGCATCAAGCATGGCTTTTGCCCCGGCGCCGTTCTCCTCACTGGGCTGTGCAACACAAAGTAAGGTGCCGCGCCAGTGCGACTTGAATTGCGCCATCATGCGCGCCGTACCGACCCAAACGGCCATGTGCATGTTATGGGAGCAAGCGTGCATGTACCAGGTCGTATCACCGGGGGCGTTCACCACATGCCGACGGCTGGCATAGGGCAGGCCCGTGCATTCGCGTATTTCAAGGGCGTCCATATCGGTTCGATACAGAATGGTGTCGCCAGGACCATTGCGCAGGATACACACCAGGCCGTAGCCGCCAATGCTGTCATGCACTTCATAACCCAGGCGGCGCATTTCATTAGCCAGTGTTGCCGAAGTCCAGATTTCCGCTCCTGATGGTTCTGGATGCTGATGCAATTCGCGGTAAAGTGAATCCAGTTCGGGTAGCGCACTGGCCAGCGCAGCAGGAAATTTTTTGGGTAAAGCGGATGGTTGTGCTGATAGTGAAGCCGCCAGGAGGAGCAATATCAGGCATTGAAAAGCATGAATTAGTTTCATAGATTTTGAAATTTATACCAGGATTGATTTTCGTGATTATAAATGATTTACAGACGCGAGTCATTCAAAATCACTTTGGGTTGACTATAAAAATGAGAAGGCGCATGCACAAGAGCACATGCGCCACAAATGGAATGGGCTTTTAGAGGTTGTTTAAAATTCCCTCACTGGCTCAAAAAGGCATCTTTTGACGCTATGCCTTCCCTTGTTTTTCAGGCTGAAACCCCCACTTCACCCCTAAAAACAAGGATTGGCTATCGCCAAATTCTGCTCTTTTTGAATCCAGCAGGGGAATTTAAACAACCCCTTAGCCCGGTTCAATTGGTTTTGCGGGTAAATTCAAACCGCAGGCGCACGTCGCCAGTATTGAGAAATGCCACCATTTCTGCGGGCATGTATGGATTGGTGGTCACCATCAGTGTGGCGAAAATTTCCTTGCTTTCGCTTTTACTGAGTTGTAGAACCAGTTTTTCGGGGCTACAATCGCGGTTGACCTCCAGGTTAAAATTGGGCTTCCCATCGGGCCGCAGGGTGATAAAACGTTCTTCCCCGACCACCTCGAATTTGCCGAAAAAATCCTCTTCGCCCAGTTCCATTTTAAAGTGGTCGTCTTTCAGGAATTCGACTTGCAGGTCGCGAGCGCCGGAGGGGAAATTCATCCGAACGTCCTGGCCGTCGGGCGCAGTCAGTATAAACTCAAGTCGTTGACTTGTCCAGACCGTGTTTTGAAATGTCGTACTTGTAGGCGTCTCTGATTTTGGATCAGTACCGCAACTGGAACATTCCATCACGAAAACAATGAGCATAAGGAGGCCCGTACAGGCCAATAGAAATTGATTAATCCTGTTCATATATTGATGTTGGAAAAAGTGAAAATTTACCTCTAAGAGGTTTTCAGGGGGGGGTCAGTCATCAAAACAGCCACCATAGCCTTGATAAAAGCCATGGAAAAATTGCTGTACGCGTTGTTCCGGCGCGCCGTGTGCGCCGGGGGCAAACCAGGGCGTGGTTTCGCGGTCGCCCATGCTCAGGAGGGTGCGGGCGCCTTGGATGTAGTCTGTGAAGTTGTCGGGCATTTGTTCGGTGAACCATCCGGCAAATGCACCAGCCAGGCAATCGGCCTGTAGTTCGGCTTTAATCGAGTGCCGATGTTTTTCTCTTAATTCTTGCGCGATAAAGTGCCCCCATTCATGGGCTATGACTGTGGCGACTGCAAACCGTCCGCGGGTGGCATGGATTTTCGCCAGGAAGTTTTTGTCATACCAGATACTTCGGTCGGTCGGGCAATAGAAGGCGTTGTTGGGCAGGGTCTCACCACAAGCAGTATTGACGCGTTTGGCGTAAGGAATGACCTGGGTGGGCGGCACGTAACTCATGTTAGCCCGTTTGAAATTTGAGCCCCAGAACCTGTTCAGTAAGCGCGTGGTACCCTGAACAACCTCCGCGACGTCGTCGGTGGGCATGGCTTTTTGAGCGTGGAGCATTACGCCGAAATTCAAGGCCAGCAGAAGTGGTATCCAGTGTTTCATCTTGAGCGCAGGTTGCGCCGGACAAAACAGGTTAATTGACTGGTTATCAAATGTTTATTTGATGATAATTAACCTGAAATTGTCCGACTTGTTTGATGAAACAAAGGTCTGGAAACGTTTTTTAAGGTGTAGTTTAGTCGGGTTTAGTGTTGATTTATCCGGGGTTTATTGGATAATTGTAAAAACTTGGGCTGAAGGTAAAAGGCGGAGGGGAGAAGGTCTTTTTGCTGTTTTTTCGTAAAAACTTAGCCCCAGCGGGGCGTAACGTGGGTTACGTGTGACCGACGTTTCGGTGCTACGCACCTCGGTATTTTTTACATTTTTCAGGCTACCGACGTTTCGCCCCGCTGGGGCTAAGTTTTTACGTTTTTTTCAAAAAACGCCCTCTGCCTTCAGCCTTTTACCCTATGCCAACTCTATCCCATAAAAGCCATGATTTCCGGCCGGGTAATCAGGTTGTTCATCCAGTGGTGTTCTTCCGGCAGGATACACTCATTGATAATGACTGGTTGGCGTCGCTGTTTGCGCAAACCAAGTCGAATGTTGAAATAATTGTCAACCCTTTCCTGGTTATCAATATTCATGACAGGCGGGTCATTCAGGATGACGGCAAAAAGCGCCAGTTCCACTGTTCGGGTAGTCGGTATATGTTGAAAAAAATGGCCGCTATTTCGTAACGCGTACACGCCCAATACAACGGCACGACAGATCAGCACGCGAATGAGTGCATGTCTTGCATAAGGTTCCTGACCATGAATTACCTGCCCAAGATTGTCATCCAGCCCGATTAAATGAGGCGGAAAAACGAAGGGCGCTATTGTGTTATTGGCAATCATTCCTTCTGTGGCATTTCGCCAGCCTTGTCCAAGCATGGCACAGATAAGCGTCAAGGCATCAGCGTTGATTCTTTCTCTGATTTGCAGGTAATCATTCGAGGCCCGAAGCGCCATTAACCGGGCATATCCCGGACGAGGCTGTTGCGGGTCGCCCTGGCGCAGGTTGCCTGCGGGGGCAAACTCCAGCAACGCAGCACCATCCGGGCCTCGAAGTGCTTGTAGCGCCTCTAAAGCCGGATTCAGTTGTCCGGGCAAGACTACCTCAAATCCTTCGTCATTTGCCCCCGGGCGGGCAGTGGCCCATCCTGCCAGCAATGCCCGTAAGGTAATACCGCCAAAAAGTTGCAAGGGGCGTTCCAAAGCATTGCCTGCGGCGGCTTGCTGTATTTCAGCATTCAACAGTGGCCTTAACGCCGGGTTTTCAGTGGCATAGTAATATCGTTGTTGCGCCACGCTCCTTAATAACCCGGGAAATATGTTGGCCAGGTTTTGCCGTACAGCAATCAGATCGCCATCGCCCATGAGGTCGTAAATGTCTTCCAGTTCGATGGCTTGTGCTTGCAGGCTGTCGTGTACATCTTTGGTGGTACCATATCGTGTTTGAACTTTCACCGTGATGAGTGGAAAATCATGGCGTAAAACGCGCAAGAGTTCAAGTCCCCGGCGATTGGCCGGAAAACCGGCAAATCGGGCATCGCTTTCGAGGTCGTCTGTTTTTGAAAAATCAATATCCACAAAAGCCAGGTCAAAAGGCATATCCTGACTTGCTTCCAGGGCTGCTACGGCTTGACCTACTGTGCTGTACCATTGAATGTCCAGCAGGCTGTTGATGGCTTCCAGGTGTTCGGGGCTACCTTCGGGCAGGCTTTCTGGTGCCCGCAATGCATAGCTGATAATGCTTTGAGCCG
>JADZBJ010000343.1 GCA_020852155.1 Saprospiraceae bacterium
TGACAGAGGCTTTAGCCAACCTGAACCGGGCCATCAGCATCGGCAGCAGCACCAGTCCGCAAACCAGCGATGCGAAAAACGCCAGCGCGTCCATGCGCGTCGAAAAATCCCCGCCCCAACTGCGCAGCGGTAGCGTCGGGAAGCGCAGGCGATTATCCCACTCTGATTGTATCGAAAAAAAGCGAAACCATTCGCCAGTGTCGGCATACTGTACCCAGCCGACCGCGGCCATCCCTGCGGCAGTGGCAGCCACAGCATAAGCCAGTTTGGTAAGCACAGGCTTCCAATTCCTTTCCGACAGCATCAACGCCAGCGCAAATGCCGGTAACAGCACCGTAAATGCCGGACGCGCCAACGTTGCCATGAAAAAACCTGACACCCAAAGCGCCGTGTTTTTTTGTTGTAATCCGGCTAAAATGAGCGTACCACTCAAAAAGAAGACGGCTTCGCTATACGGAACGTAAAAAAAAACGTTCAGCGGCAAACTCAGGCACAGCAATATGGTTTGAACAGAAAACTGAAATGCACGGGCCAGCAACACAAAACCAGACATGAACATCAGCAGGTTCATGACACACACGCCTTCAACGCTCACATGTAAAATGCGCCAAAGCATTGGGAATAGCGGAAAAAATGCAATATTTACCCCAAAGTAACCCTTGTGCGCAATGTCATCATAATGTCGGGCATCGTAATGCAACAAGTTTTCCGAAGCGCCGCCCGACGTTCTGTAATATGCAAAATACCATACGAGCAACAACAGTAACCCGTATATCAACGCATAAAAAACAGGATGTAAAAACTGACGACGCATGAAATTGCAGATGTTCAAAAAGCCCTGAGCGGCTGATTAAATTTCCCATGGAGGATTCAAAATGAGCAGATTTTGGCGATAGCCGATCCTTATTTTCTGGGGTAAAGCGGGTGTTTCAGCCTGAAAAACAAGGGAAGGATGGCGACAAAAGATGCCTTTTTGAGCCCATGAGGGAATTTTAAACAACCTCTGCCAACGGCCACTTGGGCAAATGTCCATGAATACCCTCGAAAATCCAGCCAAAACTCATAAAAATAAAGTACGTTTGCAGCCATTTTTTAATCCGCCTATCCACTTCCAACAGTGAAATTTGTTCAAATACTTACCACTGATCAGACTTCCGGCCATGTCGTTCTGCTGGCTGATAGAGATCGTAGCGAAGCGCTTCAGTCCTTGCTTTCGGCCGACGAACTCTCGTTCGTCCAACAACATCTTGAAAAAGACATCCTCCAGTTCTTTTTTGCCCGACCCGGTGGCGCACTGATGGTGCGACTCATCAAAGCGGACAAAGAAACGGACGAAAACCCTTCAGCGGCCCTCGAAGCGGCACGCGTGCTGGGTAGCAACATCCTGACTGAACTGCGACAATACAAAATTGAAGAGGTCTGCATCAACAACCTGTGCGCTAACAACCAGTCATTGGCGGTTGCAGAAGGTATGGCGTTGAGCAGTTATCAGTTTCTAAAGCATTTTTCACAACCTGAAAAAAAGGAAACACCCCTGCGCGAAATCCGTGTACTCAATGCAGACAAAGCCCAAGTGGCTGAACTCAATGCATTGGTCGCTGCCGTCTTTATGACACGCGATCTGGTGAATGAGCCATTTTCACACCTGCGCGCTGAAGAATTGGCGATTGCTGCTGAAAAAGCCGGAGAAACCTGGGGTTTTGAAGTGGAAACACTGGAAAAAGAAAAAATTGAAAGCCTGAAAATGGGTGGCTTGCTGGCGGTCAATCAGGCCAGCGACCTGCCGCCGCGCTTTTCCATTCTGGAATACAAACCGGCCAACGCTGTCAATCCAAAACCGATCGTACTGGTCGGCAAAGGCGTGGTTTATGACACTGGCGGATTAAGCCTGAAGCCCTCTGAAGGCATGGACTATATGAAATGCGACATGGCCGGAGGTGCAGTTGTTATCGGTACATTCGTTGCCGCAGCAGCCAATAATCTCCCGGTTCATCTGGTTGGACTGATTCCTATTACCGACAACAAAATTGGCCAAACCAGCTATGCGCCCGGCGACGTGATTACCATGTACAGCGGCGCAACCGTAGAGGTCATGAACACCGACGCGGAAGGTCGAATCATCCTGGCTGATGCGCTGCATTATGCCAAAAAATACAATCCTGAGTTAGTCATTGATTTCGCAACCCTGACAGGCGCTGCTGTTCGCGCCATCGGTACGTTCGGAACCTGCTACATGGGTACGGCCTCCAAAACCGTCAAACAGGCGCGGGAAGAAAGCGGCGATATGACCTACGAACGCCTGGTTGAATTTCCACTCTGGAAAGAGTATGGCGAAGAACTGAAAAGCAATATTGCCGACCTGAAAAACATTGGCTCTGTCAATGCCGGCATGATTACAGCAGGCAAATTCCTGGAGCATTTCATTGATTATCCGTGGCTACACCTCGACATTGCGGGTCCGGCATGGCTTCGAACCAACAGTGCATATCGCCCGAAAGACGCTACCGGCGTTGGCGTAAGATTGACTTACCAGTTCCTGAAAAATTTTTCACAACAACTTTAATCAAAGTTAATGAGTAGCATTTCCATAGGCATTTCCATAGGCGATATCAACGGCATTGGCCCCGAAGTGATTATCAAGGCGCTGGGCATCAATGCAGCTGCCAAAAAGCATAAATTGATTGTTTATGGTAGCGTCAAAGTGTTGATTTATCATAAAAATGCCCTCACAGAGGAAAACATTCATTTCCACACGATACAATCGCCCGAAGAAGCCCAGACAGGCCGTATCAACGTCATCAATTGCTGGAATGACAATATTAATGTGACCTTGGGCAAACCGTCGGAAATTTCCGGCCAATGCGCCATGAAAGCGCTTGAGCAGGCTGTAACCGACCTGAAAGCCAACAAAATTCAGGCATTGGTAACAGCGCCGGTGAATAAAAAAGCCATGCAAATGGGCGGCTTTAAACACATTGGGCATACGGAATACATTACCAGTGAATTCAAAACCAGGGATTCATTGATGCTGATGGTTTCTGACGCCTTGCGCATCGGTGTTGTGACCAATCACCTGCCGATTTCAGAGGTGGCCGCAGCCGTCACCAAAGAGCGCGTTTTCCGGAAAATCCTGATCATGGCCGAAACCCTGCGGGTTGACTTTGGCATTCAAAAGCCGACGATCGCCGTTTTGGGTCTCAATCCACACGCTGGCGATGAAGGCGCTATCGGCCCGGAAGACGAAAAAATTATCCGCCCTGCCATCGAGGAAGCCAAAACCAAAGGCGTTCTGGCGTTTGGCCCTTATCCGGCTGACGGATTCTTTGGTTCGGGTCAATACAACAAGTTCGACGGCATCCTCGCAATGTACCACGACCAGGGCCTGGTGCCGTTTAAAACCCTGTCTTTTGGCGCTGGCGTAAATTACACGGCCGGTATTTCTGCGGTCAGAACGTCGCCCGACCACGGCACGGCCTATGATATTGCAGGCAAAGGTGAAGCCGACGAAAGTTCACTGATTCGCGCGCTCTACCTCGCCGCCGAGATCGTTCAGTTCCGAAACGAATACATCGACATGTACGCCAACTCGCTTGAGCGCCGCAAACAAAAGTCGCTCATTGACGAATTCGGAGAGGAGAAGGAAGACGATGCCGCTATTCCGGAAGATTAACTTTTCAATCCGGCAGCGATTCAAACAAGCCTTTCAGCCCTTATATGGCTAAAATTTGAGGATTGTACAACTTTGAATTTTCGGAAAGTTTATCAAGATAACACCCTGATTGACAACAAATTACAATAACAGAGCCTTTTGGAACCAAAAATTACGGGGCCAAAAATTTGAGAACACTGTTACAGTGCGTTTCTTTGCGGCTTGAAAAATTGACTTTTTTTCACTTTAAAGTACAGAAAAACAATGGCAAACGTAGCCGATCGCGTTAAGCAAATCATCGTTGACAAATTAGGCGTTGATGAAAGCGAAGTAACCACCGAAGCAAACTTCATCAATGACCTCGGCGCTGACTCTCTCGACACTGTAGAACTGATTATGGAATTTGAAAAGGCCTTCGACGTGTCCATCCCGGACGAGCAGGCTGAGAAAATCCAGACAGTTGGCCAGGCAGTTGAATACCTGGAGTCACAACTCAACGCCTGATTAGAAAACACCGCTTCTGTACGATTCTTTGTGCGGAAGTTTTGCTTTCATGCAACACAAACAACGAGCGTCATCCCTGTGCGGGGTGACGCTCGATTTGTTTGGGGTATCATCTTTTATTGTTAACATGACAAAAGGGTGCTCAGTATAGCATAACTTATGTTAAAATTTTGCATTTGGAGATATTTTATTTACTAATCATTTGCTAATTCACAAAATAACGTATATTTTTGTTGCCATAGAAATCGCGAAACATATCATTCACAACACTTCACTTCCCTTATGACCCACGCTGACCTTTACAGGGCTGTGTATTCTCCGGCCGAAGTTTCCCCTCTTTTTTTATTTCCTCCGCTTATTGTTTGCAACTACTCCTGAGGGGGGCGCTATCTGATTGCTTGGGCGATCCGAACGATGGGGAGGCGCGCATTATCGGACTGCTCAACGCTAATGGCGCACTGCCTACAAACGAGATATTTCAGGTGAACGAAAAAACACTGCAGCGGATTCTGCTTGAGAAACGATTGTGGCGCAGCGGCGCCTTGCTTTCGGCAACCGATATTGCTGACCTGAAAGGCATCGCAGACCAATGTCCCTTATCAGGTGGATTTGCAGTGCACCAGTCACGGTTTTTGCTCAAGGCCGTTGGCGAAGCCACGACCTGGGATGACGACAATATTTGCGACCCGATTCAGGATGCTGCGGAGCGTGGATCCAATATGCAACCTGCTCAATCCATTCGGATTTACCCCAATCCAGCAAATACAACACTCCATCTTGAAGCATATTCAGCATCAACAGAGGAGCAGTTGTTTGAATTATTTTCCATTACTGGTGTCAAGGTAAAGGAAATGTCTATTCCGGCATTGGCCAGCGTTGCCTCATTCAATATTGAGCAATTACCGGTCGGCATATATGTTTATCGCTTGTCTGGTACAGCGGGTAAATCAGCCCAAGGGAAACTGATTATCAATCGTTAATTAAAACAGGGGGGCTGACCATCAGCCCCCCTGTTCAATCATGTACATATTATGCGCCATATTTTTGTCTCGATTCTGCTGTTAACTACCTGCGTTGTCATTGCTCAAAAACACGATAATATTTGGTTTTTGGGCTATGGCGGAGGCTGGCAATTGCCCCAGGACGATGAATTCGGGCTTTCTATCTTAAGTTTTGAAGCCAATAAGCCCGTCATACAGAGTGATCATATCTGTGACCTGGATTTTTATAATTCAGATGCCAGTTATTGTGATTCATCAGGCAACTTGCTTTTTTTTTCAAATGCAGAGCGCGTTTACAATAAAAGCAAAATTTTAATGCAAAATGGTAATAACCTGAATGTTACTAATTCAAATGGAGCAAGGTATCCCCAAGGTGCGCTGGCGCTACCGGTGCCCTTAAAGGACAGCCTTTATTTGCTACTTGTTTTGGAGCAGAAATATTATGATGATCCTATATTTTATGCAGGGTATAAAATATATAAAAACATAATTAATATTAATGGGAATAATGGTTTAGGGAAAGTAGTAGAAAAAAAAACAGAATTAATTGTAGATACGCTTGAATGGGGGCAACTCTCGGCCTGCAAGCATGCCAATGGGCACGACTGGTGGATTTTGGTTCCGGAAGTATATGCCAACCGTTACTACACATTTTTGCTGGATTCATCCGGAGTAAAAACACATCAGGTTCAGTCTGTTGGCACTGATTTTACAAACGGCTTGGGCCAGGCTGCCTTTTCACCTGACGGAACAAAATATATCCGCACTAACAGTATAAAAATTTATGACCCGGTTGATATATACATTTATGATTTTGACCGATGCGACGGGTCATTAAGCAATCCTGTTCATATTCAATACCCTGGTGGCGGGTTAGGTGTTGGTTGCGCTATTTCGCCTGACAGCAGGTTTTTGTACGCATCAAATGCCAGTTTTTTATATCAGTATGATTTAATGGCTCCAGATATAGCATCATCTGCTGTATTGGTTTCACAATGGGATGGCTATGTGTGGGATGTTCACTGGCCTTCCACATTTGCCGCATCACAACTCGCCCCTGACGGAAAAATTTATATAAGTAGTCCTGGCACACCATTTCTTCATGTTATAGACTATCCGAATAGAAAGGGATTAGCATGCGATGTCAGGCTTAGAGGTGTTGCTTTACCCACTATAAATCTCTATTCTATCCCCAACTTTCCCAACTTTCGCCTTGGCCCCATTGACGGCTCGGCCTGCGATACATCCGGTCTTGATAACCATCCTTTGTGCAACTGGCGCTGGGCTATCGAAGACAGCAGTACCCTGACTCAGGTGACGTTCCTTGATCTTAGTGCTTATGAGCCAACCACCTGGCTTTGGGACTTTGGCGATGGCCAAATCAGCACTGAAGTCAATCCGGTGCACGCTTATGCACAGGAAGGAGTCTATCAGGTGTGCCTCACTGTGGCCAATGCCTTCAGCGCGGATACTTTTTGTCAGACGCTGCATCTTGGCGTGGTCAGCAGCGTCGAGGAGACAGGTGTTCGCGAGCGCGTGAGGGTGTATCCCAATCCTGCCGACCAACATATCCTTTTTGATGGATTACCTTCCGGTCATTATGGTTTGCAGATGGAGATAACGGCTCCGGATGGAAAAGTCATCACCGCTGTTCGTATCCCGTCTGGGCAGCAGCACTGGTTGTATCCTACAGCCGACCTTACACCGGGTGTTTATCTGTATCGCATGATATCCGATGAACAAACCGCTCAATCCGGGCGCTTTGTAGTCATGCACTAAATTTAGAAGGAATAGTAACCGCTAACGCTGCTAAAAACGTGAAAATTTCGATCATCAACATTTTGCGCTTTTAGCGTCGTTAGCGGTTAGTTTGATTAATCTCGTTTATTTTATTACGCTGTATGTCTCGCATTTCCCTTCTTCTACTATTGATTTTTCATGTTTGCAACCTCCCCGCCCAGGATTTAAGAAACAACAACCTGCTTTTTGGATACGATGGTGGAAGCAAAAGTCCTAATAATGATGACTGGGGCGTCACCATCATGCAATTTCCCGATGGCAGCCTGGTCTTGTCGGATAATCAGGAAATCGAAATGGAATGGAACGACACCAATGCCAGTGTCAGTGACAGCCTGGGTAACCTGCTGTTTTATACCAATGGGGTGTATATCAACAATGCCATACATGCCACGATGTTTCATGGCGACAGCATCAATGACTGTTGCTCCTATGGTTATGATTTACCGCAAGGCGCCCTGATACTGCCGTGGCCCGCCAAACCTAATTTGTATTTTCTGATAACGGGAGAGGATAACTATGTTTCTGATCCGCCCTGGGGGTGGAGTTGCACCAAACTTTATTATTCAGTGATAGATATGACGCAAAAAAACGGCTTGGGTGCTGTTGTACAAAAAAAAACAGCCTTGATGATAGATACGTTGGCCTATGGCAAATTAGCCCCTGTTCGCCATGCCAATGGCAGGGATTGGTGGCTGGCAGTATCCAAAAAAAAGACGAATAAAATCAATGTGTTTTTAATTGACCCAACCGGTATAAAATTACACCACACACAAAATATTGGTATAGATCAAAATGAGTCTATAGGCCAGGCTCAATTCACAAGGGATGGACAAAAACTCGTCATTTTTAATAAAAATACTGAAAATGGAATATCTTATGCAGATTTAGACCTTTATAATTTCGATAGGTGTTCAGGCATGTTTGATAACCATGAATACTTCCGAATAGCAACTCCATCCTTGGGGGGCGGGGCAGTAATATCTCCAAATTCCAGATGGCTCTACATCATGGCCAACACCCAACTCTTACAATATGATCTGTGGGCAAGTCCTGTTTCCTCAAGCCAACTGTTGATTGATGAGTACGAGGAATTTTTAGACCCGTTTAACACCAAGTTTCATCGAGGTTATTTAGGGCCTGACAATAAAATTTATATCGTGACCACCAGCGGCTCCCGCACCCTGCACGTCATCCATGATCCTGACGAATATGGTACTGCCTGTAACTTCGAACAACACGGCATCAGACTGCCATGCTACAATACGCGTAGTCTGCCGCACTATCCCGACTACCGCCTCGGCCCGGAAGATGGCTCGTCATGTGATACCCTTGGCATTGATAACAATCCTGAGGCCTGGTATCGCTACACAAAAGATACATTAGAGGCACTAAAAGTCGCGTTCCATGACCTGTCGTACCACGAACCCGCCACCTGGCTCTGGAACTTCGGCGACGGCCATACCAGCACCGAGCGACATCCGGTGCATGAGTACGACTCGGCGGGTGTATATCAGGTGTGCCTGACGGTCACCAATGCCAATGGCGCTGACACGCACTGCAAGACCCTGTACATGGGCGTGTCGGCACAGGAAAATCCCGTGCTGCAATCGCAAATACAAGTGACGCCCAATCCATTTACTGACAGGCTTATGGTTAGTTTGAGTGCGTCATTGCGCAGTCCGGTATTCCGGTTGTACGATCAGACGGGGCGACTGGTGTTGCAGGAGCGCATCTTGTTCGGTGTCAATGAAATAGATACTGAAAATCTGCCGAAAGGGATGTATTTCTGGACCGTCGAAACAACAGTCGGGGCAACCGTCGGGGCAGGGTTTACCCCTGCCCTCATCCCAAACACACAA
>JADZBJ010000344.1 GCA_020852155.1 Saprospiraceae bacterium
AAATCCCCCCAAATCCTGGTCAAGACAGATTATTCGTCCAGACCAGGATTTGGGGGGATTTCAGGATTTGAGGATTAGGATTTTGGGAGATGACACATTTTTTGTTTATTAAAATATGACACTACCCCAAATTGCCACTCTAGCAATGATCAATCAGGAATTTTTAGAGAAATTAGAGTACAGCATTTCAAAGGCTTTGTCCAATTCATCAGACAAGGCTTTGAAATCTATATGGTGTGATGGTATTTTGATGCCTGATCTGGAAGGAAATCTGGTACAAAAAACGATACATGATACAAGGGCTGTGGAGGTTACAGCATTGATGGGCAGAGATGGACAGGATTCATATAAAATGATATTGCGTTTTGGAGATAAATCAGTCAGTAGAAATGCGAGGAATCTGGACTTATTAACTTGTATCCCGAATACAGATTCAGATGATTGGATAATAATTGATGAGCACAGAAAAGAAGTTGAAATAATATTGGATTGATATGTGATTCATACCACACCACGTAAGATTTTTCCACAATGTCCTCAGATTTTCTGCGAAATCTGAGGAAAATAAAAACACAAAGCAACATGACAAATCGGACATTTACGCCATTCCCGATACTGGTTACCGAGCGACTAACGCTGCGGGCGTTATCTATGGATGATGAACAAGGTATTTTTGCCTTGCGCTCGGACAGCGAAATAAACAAGTACCTGGACAGAACGCCCTGCGAGACTATGGAAGAAGCGGGAGATTTTATTCAAAAAATATCAGGGTTCGTCAAAAAGAATGAGTCAGTGTATTGGGCAATCACCCTGACTGAACATCAATCTTTTGTCGGGACGATTTGCCTTTTTGGATTTACGGACACTGAGCGAAAGTGCGAAATCGGATATGAACTTTTAACCGATTTTCAAGGGCGAGGAATCATGTCTGAAGCCATCCATGAAGTAATAGAATATGCTTTCAAAACCCTGAAAATTCGAGCCATCGAAGCATTTTGCCATAAAGACAATAAAGCCTCCATCAGACTTTTAGAAACATTTGAATTTGTCTCTTCGAGTGAATCTGGGAATGATGATCCTGACTATTGGGAATTCACTTTAGTGGAACGGTAGGGGAGAGCGCAGGAGGAAGCAAATTGAAATACAACCTCACCCCTTCCCAAACACACCCGTCAATTCCTCCATCGTCCACGCATCCGTGACGCTGAACTGGCCTGAACCGGTGCGTCGCAGGGCGCTGAGGTCGCCGCCTGAGCCTGCAGCCTGGCCCAAATCGTTGGCTAAGGAGCGAATGTAGGTGCCTTTGCTGCACACCACTTCAAAATCCACCTGAAGTCCATCGGCGTAATCCGGGTGCTGCCAGATGGTTGCTCCTCGTTGGCTCAGTATGATGGCTTCCGGGGCGACCTCACCCACCGGGCGCAGGTTAGCGAGGGAAAACGACTTCACTTCTACATCGCGGTGCGGCATTTCGACTTCTTCGCCTGTGCGGGCATTTTTATACATCCGGCGCCCGTCCACTTTGACGGCAGAAAAGACCGGAGGCACCTGCTGAATATGCCCGATAAAATTCAGGCTGGCTTGTTGGAGCACTTCCATGTTCAGGTGCGACACCGGAAAGGTTTCCGAGACCGGTTTTTCCAGATCGAAAGAGGGCGTTGTAGCGCCCAGGGTAATCACGCCCGTATAGGTTTTTTCTTCAGCCTGAAGTTCGTCTATGCGACGAGTGTATTTGCCGACGCAGACGATCAGCAAACCTGTCGCCAAAGGATCGAGCGTACCGGCGTGTCCGACTTTCAGTTTCTTGTCGCCCGTATATTTTTTCAATAAAAAACGCACGCGATTGACGACGTCAAATGAAGACCAGGCCAGCGGCTTGTCTATCAACAAAACAGCCCCGGCGGAAATGTCTCCCGTCGGGGCTGTATTTTTAGGTAAAATAATCACTTATTAAACTGGTTATTTGTTGAATTGGTGATTTGTTAGGCTGGTTATTTGTTGAATTGGTGATTTGGTTATTTGTTGGGTGCTTCCAGCGGCGCGTCAGCGCCATTCAAACAACTTCAAACAACTTCAAACAACTTCAAACGGCGCGTCAGCGCCATCAAACAATTTCAAACAACATCAAACAACCTCAAACAACCTCAAACAACCTCAAACCACTACATAGATTCCAGTACAGGCGATGGGCCGCTGACAGTGCGGAAGCCTTTCATCAGTCCACGCTTGGCGCCTTTTACAAAATCAAGGATGTAGGTGCGATGCGTTGAAGGAATGATGTCTTCTTCGATGATGCCCAGTGCGCGGCGGGTACTCAATCCGCGGGTAAACAGGATACGATAGATATCTTCGATATGGTGCATCTCGTCGTTGGTGAAGCCACGACGGCGCAAACCAATGGAGTTGATACCGGCGTAGGACAATGGTTCGCGGGCTGCTGTGACGAAGTGTGGCACGTCTTTGCGCACCAGCGAGCCGCCGCCGATCATGGTATGGTCGCCGATACGCACAAACTGGTGTACGGCAGTCATACCGCCGAGGGTGGCGTGGTAACCGATTTCGATATGTCCTGCCAGGGTGACGTTGTTGGCCAGAACGCAGCGTTCTCCGATAAAGCAGTCGTGTGCTACGTGTACATAAGCCATGAGCAGGCAGTTGTCGCCGATGCGGGTAGTACCGGCTTCTTTGGTGCCCCGGTTGAGCGTGCAATACTCCCGAACGGTGACTTCATTCCCCAGTACGAGGGTAGAATATTCGTGGTCGAATTTCAGGTCTTGCGGAATAGCGCCCAGTACAGCACCGGGGAAAATACGACAACGTTCGCCCATGCGTGTGCCGTTATAGATCGTTACGCCATTGCCAATCCAGCAATTATCACCAATCACCACATCTTCTTCAATGACTGTGAATGGGCCGATATGTACGTTTTTTCCGATTTTAGCATTGGGGTGAATCACCCTCAGACCGTTAGAATAGCTCATTGAACGAAATTATGGTTGTTGTTGAGTGCCTGAATTGGCGGATGATTCAGCGGTTTTTCTGCGGACAACCTGCGCGGTGAGTTCTGCTTCAGAAACAACTTTGTTGCCGACATAAGCAGTGCCTTGCATGTGAACGATACCGCGGCGGATAGGTTCGAGGAGTTCCATTTTGATAATCAGCGAGTCGCCGGGACTCACTTTTGCCTTGAATTTGGCATTGTCTATTTTCAGGAAGTATGTATCCCAGTTGCCTTTGTCGGGCATGTTGTACAAGGCGAGAATGCCGCCTGTCTGGGCCATGGCTTCTATTTGTAGCACACCAGGGAATACAGGGTTATTGGGAAAGTGCCCTGTAAAGAAGGTTTCATTGATGGTTACGTTTTTAACCCCGATCACGTGCTGGGCGCTGATTTCAATGATTTTATCCACCAGCAGGAATGGATAGCGGTGTGGCAGCATTTCCATGACGCCATTGACATCCAGCACCGGTTCTTTTTCGGGGTCGTATCTTGGAACGCCTTCCAGTTTACGCTGGTCGGCGAGTTGCTTTTTCAGGATTTTAGCAAATTCCACATTAGCCGTGTGGCCGGGCTTGGAAGCGACAATTTTACCGATAATGGGTTTGCCTACCAGCGCCAGATCGCCAATCACGTCGAGCAGTTTGTGGCGGGCTGGTTCGTTCGGAAAACGCAACTGACTGGTGTTCAGGACGCCTTCGTTGTCAATACGGATGCCCGGTTTGCCAAGTTTTTCAGCCAGCAAGTCGAGTTCATCCTGCTCCATCACCTGATCAGCGATAACGATTGCATTATCCAGATCGCCGCCTTTAATG
>JADZBJ010000345.1 GCA_020852155.1 Saprospiraceae bacterium
AAAAAGCAGGTTTGCATGATGGTGTTGATGCGTCCGTTCATGCCTGTTTCGCGCGCTACCTCGGTCGCGTCAATGACGAACAGGCGAATGTTTTTTTCCAGAATGCTTTGCTGGACCGCCAGGGGCAAATAATTCCAGACGACGTCTTTGGCGTGCGGGCTGTTCAACAGGAATGTCGAGCCAGGTTTGGCCCATTTCAACATTTCCTCTTTTCCCAGGAAATTGAACTGGTGGCAGGCAATGAAATCGGCCGCCGAAATCAGGTAGGGCGCGTGAATCGGATTTTTGCCAAAACGCAGGTGCGAAACGGTTTTTGCGCCTGATTTTTTCGAGTCATACACGAAATATCCCTGGGCGTACAAATCCGTATTTTCACCAATAATTTTGATGCTGTTTTTATTTGCGCCCACGGTACCATCGGCGCCGAGGCCGAAAAACAGCGCCTGCGTCCAGCCGGATTCATCGAGGGTGAAATATGGATCAACGTCAAGGCTGGTGAACGAAACGTCGTCGTGAATACCCACCGTGAAATGGTTCTTCGGCGCGTCATTTTTCAATTCGTCCAGCACAGATTTGACCATTGCCGGTGTAAATTCCTTGGACGACAGGCCGTAGCGCCCGCCGACAATGCGCGGCATAGCGCTGATTTTTCCTTTTGAAAAGGCTTCGGCAAACGCCACCAACACATCCTGATACAAGGGTTCGCCGGAAGCGCCCGGCTCTTTGGTGCGGTCTAAAACGGCAACTTTATGTACCGAGGCCGGCAAAACCGCCAGCAGATCATCTTTGGGGAAAGGCCGGAACAGGCTGATTTTGATGACGCCTGTTTTTTCGCCGTATTGATTCAGGAAACGCGCTGTTTCAATGGCGGTTTCACTGCCCGAACCCATGATGACGATGATCCGGTCGGCATCAGGCGCGCCGTGATAGGACACCGGTGCGTAACTGCGGCCGGTCAATGCGCTGAATTTGCTCATTTCGGCTTTCAGCAGTTCCGGAATGGCTGCATAAAATGGATTGACCGTTTCACGCCCTTGAAAATACACGTCGGGGTTTTGCGCAGTACCGCGAATGAAAGGCTGATCTGGATTCAAGGCCCTTCTTCGGTGTTGAATGACGTAATCATCGTCAATCATCGCCCGAATTTCATCATCGGAAAGCAGGTGGATTTTATTGAGTTCGTGCGAGGTGCGGAACCCGTCGAAGAAGTGCATGAAAGGCAGTCGCGCTTTCAGGGTCGTGGCTTGTGCAATCAGGGCCATATCGTGCGCCTCCTGCACATTGGCAGACGCCAGCATGGCAAAACCGGTGGTGCGGGCCGCCATCACGTCCTGGTGGTCGCCGAAGATGGACAACCCCTGAGCCGATAGCGCCCTGGCTGCTACGTGAAACACCGCCGAGGTCAGTTCGCCGGCGATTTTGTACATGTTGGGCAACATCAGCATCAGCCCCTGCGAGGCCGTGAATGTGGTGGTCAATGCACCCGTTTGCAGCGCCCCGTGTACTGTTCCGGCAGCGCCGCCTTCGCTCTGCATTTCGATCACTTCAGGAATGGTATTCCAGATATTTGTATAGCCTTTGGATGCCCATTCGTCGGCCAGTTCGGCCATGGTGGAAGAAGGCGTAATGGGGTAAATGGCGCATACCTCGTTGGTGCGATAAGCCACGTAAACCGCCGCTTCGTTACCGTCGAGTGTGATGACTTTATGTGTATTGTCGGATTTCATGCTGTTGCCTTTTAAACCAGAAGGTAATGATGAATGATAAATGATGAATACCGAACTGACAATCAATATGTTAGTTGAGTAAATTCAATTCAAACCTGACACTACCAACCGAGATTTACTGGATTTTAAGGATGAATTTTTGTGTTTCACAAAGCGTTTTTCAAAATCGCTTTGCGTTGACGATGAAAACTATTCGTGTACCATATCAATAGCATGACAAGGGCATTGCTCGAAGCACACGCCGCAGCCTGTACAAAGCGAATAGTTAAACTCGTAGCGATTGCCTTTGCCCAACTTGATGATGGCCCCTTCCGGGCATGCGCCAAAACAACCGTCGCACTCAAAGCAGTTGCCGCAGGAAAGGCAGCGCTGCGCTTCAAAACGCGCTTCACTTTCGGTTAATCCGGCGACGATTTCATCAAAAGTGCCCTGCGCTTTTTCGGGCGCCAGGTGCGCCTGTTGTTGCAGTGGCGCATGGGTTCTAAACCATACTTGCAGTTGTTCGATGTGTACAATCGGATTGTTGGGCGTTTTTTGATAAACCGTGCCGCGCAGCCACGCATCAATGTTGCGGGCGGCTTTTTTGCCATGTCCGGTAGCGATGGTCACGCTGCGTTCGCTGGGCACCATGTCGCCCCCGGCGAAAATGCCTGCATGGCCAGTCATCATGCGATGGTCCACGACGACTGTGCCATCTGACTGGAACTGTATGCCGTCGATGCCTTTCAGGAAGTCCGTTTCGGTGTCTTGCCCCAGGGCCAGGATAAGGGAATCTGCTTCGAGGGTTTCAAACTGTCCGGTGGGTACGGGTTTGCCTTCCACGATGTCCATGCGCTCGACAGTGATACTTGTTTCG
>JADZBJ010000346.1 GCA_020852155.1 Saprospiraceae bacterium
AAATATCCTCATCACAAGCGATGTGGGCTTGGACACTACCGTCAAAATCATTGAACGAATCGAGGCCCGCGTAGCCCGCGACAAATACATCAACACCACTGAACTCAACGAAATCCTGCGCGACGAAATCGTACAATTGCTGTCTGAAAATCAGACAGTGGATGCGGAAGATTATGAAATTCCGTCCGGCAAACGACCTTATGTTTTACTGGTGATCGGTGTGAACGGCGTAGGCAAGACAACTACCATTGGCAAACTGGCCTATCAGTTTCAACAACAAGGCTACAAGGTGGTGCTTGGCGCCGCCGATACATTCCGCGCCGCTGCTGTGGATCAACTGAAAATCTGGGCCGACCGCGTAGGCTGTGATTTTTATTCCAAAGGCATGCAGGCCGACCCGGCCGCAGTGGCCTTCGAAACCACTCAATATGCCGTAGAAAATGGCTGCGATATTGCCATTATTGACACGGCAGGGCGTTTGCACAACAAGAGCCACCTGATGCTCGAATTGGGTAAAATCCACCGTAGCATTGACAAAAAATTACCCGGCGCACCACATGATGTGTTGCTGGTTCTTGATGCTTCTACTGGCCAAAACGCCCAGGAACAAGCCAAGCAATTCACAGAAGTAGCGCCCATTACTTGCCTGGCGCTGACCAAACTGGATGGTACTGCCAAAGGCGGTGTCGCCATTAGTATCAGCGATCAGTTCAAGATTCCAATTCGATATATCGGCGTAGGGGAGAGCATTGATAAATTGCAGATTTTCAACAAAAGGGCGTTTGTGGAGTCCTTATTCGGGAAAAAGCAATTGTAAAAGGCGGATTGCCTGAATTGATAAAATAATTTCACGCTTCACCAGACTTGTTGCAGACGACAACAGGTCTATCATTAAAACACGCATGTCATACAATCCAAGCATTCATCACCGCAGGTCTATTCGCCTGAAGGGGTACAATTACGCACAAGACGGCCTTTATTTCATTACCATTTGTTGCCAGGATATGGTTTGCCGATTTGGCAAAGTGGTGAACAATCAAATGGTGCTAAATGATTTGGGCGAGATCGATTATGCTGAATGGTAAAAATTGCCGGAACGATTTCCGGGATGCGAAATTGGCGCATTTCAAATTATGCCCAATCATATGCACGGAATCATACTTCTCTCCTCCCCGCCCCCCGTACGGGCACCCCTCGCGGGTGCCCCCAACACACCCCTCGCGGGTGCCCCCAACACACCCCTCGCGGATGCCCACAACACACCCCTCGCGGATGCCCACAACACACCCACACAAACACCAACCTCGCCCTTGGACAACCATTGTGGGTTAATTGGGACAGGGGCAAGCCCTGCCCCTACGACGACCGCGACGACCGCGACCGCGACGACCGCGACGACGACCGCGACCGCGACGACGACCGCGACGACCGCGACGGTGGGTGATATCGTCGGCGCTTATAAATCATTGGTGGCTACAGCTTGTCTGAAAATTTACAAATCCCAAAATCGCATGATGGGCAAACTTTGGCAACGCAACTATTACGAACACATCATTCGAACACGACAAGCCTATGATAACATTACCCGCTATATCATTAATAATCCAGTAAAATGGCAAGAGGATAAATTTCACAGATTGTAACTGTTGACTAGTTTTTTTGATAAAATAAATTTAATTAGTCGGATTCAATCGCGACTTTAGCGATATAATGGTGCCCACAGAAGTATCTGCGGTTTATTGTGTCGTCGTGATGGTTCATCGCGGCGACACAATATTTTGTACCGATGCTTAAACGACTCCTCCCTCTATTCATCATGTGCTGGCTGATACAACAGATTTCAGCACAAACAGCCAATGTGGTTCAACCTGACAGCGCGATTTATTCGATACATCGTTCCAGTATCGGTAAAGTTGCTTTTATGGGCAAAGTCGTGCCCATCGAGCAGTTTACTGAAAATGACTTTCTGACCACCTTCGAACTCACCGACAACACCGACCTGAACATCAGGGTGTTTCTGGGAAATTCGCTGACCAATTATTTGCATCAGTTATCGCCGGAAACGCCTGTCGAACAATTGACTAAAAAGGGCAATTTCCAGTTTGTTTTTTGGGTAGACGACAAAAAAATCTACACCGAAAACCTTCATGTCGGCGCTTTTGGGGAGGAAAATAAAAACCGAAAAACGGTTTTCAGGGTACCGCTTGTCAGTTCAATCAAGGAAGACTCCTGGGGGCGTTTTCTCTGGAACAGGTTCCGGGCGCGCGGTGGAGAAGATGCCCTCACGGAAGGCAGTCATTTGTTGAAAATTGACATCAAACCCTACCTTCAACTGGAAACATTACTCACCGGCCCTGTCATCGCCCAAGGGCAAATCCGCCTGACTATCCCAACGATAAAAGTGGATGACAGGGATGTGGTCGTTCAGGCAATACAGCCGTTGAGCGATTGGCTCGTTTCAAAGGACAAAACGGACGTCAATATTCTTGAGGAACTAAACCGCAAGATCGCAGCCCACAAGTTTAAAGATATTACCAGCATAGTAGTTATCAAAAACGGGCAGTTGCTCATTGAGGAGTATTTCAACGGCGCTACCCGCAATACCCTGCATGATACCCGGTCGGTTGGTAAATCATTTGCGTCAGCATTGCTGGGATTGGCCATCAGAGACGGTTATATCAAGAATGAAGAGCAAACCCTTCGTTCATTTTACAACATGAAGGAGTACGATCATTACGATGTCAACAAGGAAAATATTACCCTTAAATCATTGTTGACCATGACCGCGCCCTTCGATGGCTCCGATATGGACGATGACTCCCCCGGGCATGAAGAGAAAATGTATCCTGAAAAAAACTGGGTGAATTTTGCCCTGGGCCTGCCTCTCGATTCTGGTAAAGTGAAAATGCCCAGATGGGATTATTTTACAGCCGGCGTGGTCATTCTCGGTGATATCATCCACAAATCAGTGCCTGGCGGACTTGAAAAATATGCCTCGAAAAATTTGTTTAAACCTTTGGGTATCAAACAGTTCAAGTGGCAATACACCCCCCAGAAAGTAGCCAATACTGCAGGCAGCCTTCAATTACGGGCAATTGATTTGGCCAAGTTCGGACAGCTATATCAGCAACAAGGGAAATGGGAAAACCGGCAAATTCTTCCTGCTGCATGGGTGGAGAAGAGTCTGACCAAACAAGCGGTCATTTCGGAAGATGAAGCCTACAGTTATCTTTTCTGGAACAAAACCTATCATGAGTCTGTCCGGGCTTATGAGGCTTTTTATGCCAGCGGCAACGGCGGCAACAGGATCATCATTTTTAAAGATCAGCCGATTATAATAGTCATTACATCAACGGCTTTTAACACGCCATACGGGCATCGGCAAACGGATAAAATTGTGGAAGACTATCTGTTGCCGGCTGTTCTTTCACACTAGACCGGGAAATAAAAAAGCCCTTTTCAAATTTGCATTTCAAGACTGAAATGTTCAATTCGAAAAGGGCTTTAAGAGCGTGTTCGAGAGCAGGCCAAAATCCAATTCCCGAACACGCTCTAATCTACAATCCAGACCTTTACTTACTCAAAGAGAACTGCACGGTTACGCCGCCATTGATGGTCGTAATCGGGAAAGACTGCGACGTTTTAGGCACTGTTTTGCGATAATCTGTAAACAGGCGCAGTTTCAGGCGCTGGCTCAAGGCATATTCTACCGACGGGTTGATACTGATGGTTCGTGCGCCACGTGTTGGTTCTGCTTCGACGGGCAGGTCAAGGCGGTGGTTCACGGTAATATCATCACGTACTTCAAAGTCAAATTTGAAATTCAGGTCGTTGCCTTGTGTCGGTGTCGTTCCGCCCGGCGCCGGTGGCGTTGTCGTGCCTGGAGGCGGCGTTTTCTTTTTCTTCTTTTTCGATGATTTTGCCTTCGCTTTCAGGGCTTTTTTGCCTGTCAGGAAAGGAATATTCACGTTTTTCATGCGATATCCGAAACCGCCTGTATAACTTGTCGAGCGGGTTTCAGCCAACTGATAATCAATGAACGACAAGGCCAGTGTACGTGATTTTTTATAATCGGCCTTAAAGGTCATTTCATTTTTCAGTTTTACATCCACACTAAACAACGGTGCAAACTGCTCATTGATAACGACCTGCGGTATCTCAAAGCGGGCAATGTAGTTGTAGTTCAGTTCATCCACTGTGTAAGGCGTTGCTGGCTCATAAAACAGGTCCGTATTATACTGATTCACTGTCATGGTGCCTTTGTAACCGTGAGCGATCTGAATGCTGCTGAACACCTTGCTGAGCTTGCCGACTTTTGAAAGACCGTTGTAGGTCAGTTTCCAGTTAGGCGCAGGCAGCGTCTTGAAAATATCCAGTCCGACGGTATTCGGGTCTTTATTCGTGTATGCTGAAATAAATGACGGAATCAGCACCTCTTGGTGAATTTTACCGTAACCATACACGTAACCTTCATCTTTTTCGTGATCGTCGGTATTACCCGCTTCAACGCCGAGGCGCTTGGAAATGATTTTTCGATTTTCAGAATACTTGTCAAACAAGCCGTTGATGTCGTTATTGAACAGCGTTTGCAGTGCGAAATAAGAAGTTGTGAAACTACCCAGGTCGCGTTGTGCGCGGTGATCGAAAAAGACATTTTCAGAACCCAGGGCGCTGATGGTGTCCTTAAATAACTCGGTTGAGTTGCGTGAGTACTGACGATTTGCTGTTACTTCGACCCGGAAATCCTTGAATGGTTCAACCGTCAGGCCTACATCGAATGTTTGCGTATAGTTGCGCATCACTTGCTGGTTCAGTTCGGGGCGGTGTGTGATCCAGCCTTTTGAGGCGGCGTCATCCAGCCATTCGCTTTTAGGCTGTATGCCCGCTACAAATGCCCAACCCGGAGCTGAAAATCCTTCGCTGAGGCCCATAAGTTTCGTTTCGGGTGTGAAGCCAGGTACGACAGTACTCAGGTTTTCGGTATAGTTGAAACGAGCCTTGCGCACCAGCATTAACGGGCGGAGGGCTATACGCTCGGCCAAAGAAGGCTGTCGGTCGCCTTTGGCTTTTTTGCCTTTACCGGCCGTTCCGATGGCGCCACCTGCTGAAGCAGGATCGTCAGGGCTACCCGCTGTGCCAGGATCGCTGCCAGGGGCGCCTGTTTTGCCTGCGCTATCCTTGCCTTTTCCATCCTTGCCTGCCGCTTTATCGCGGCTGTCGGCAATTTTTCCATCTTTGCCTTTACCGCCGGGCAATGCTCCGGGGCCGCCGCCAGGTAACCCGCCCGGGCCACCGCCTGTTTCAGGGTCAGCGCCACGGCCGCCGGGGCCGGAGTTGTTTCGGCCGCCTTTACCGCCGGGGCCTGCAGCGCCGCTACCCCCGCGATTGATTTTAGACAGGTATTTGCTCTTGTTATAGAGCGTTTCGAAATTCAGGTCACCGTTGATCTGGCGCGTATTGTTATTCTGAATCACGTGACCCAGGTTGCGCTCGTTGGCAATGTTGGCATAAGTGCCCGCATCCATGTTCTGGAGTTTGAGCGACTGCGCCGTCCAGGTGTAGCCTGCGGTATAACTGGCCTTCATGGTCACGAAGTCCATCATCGGGATGCTCTTGAAGGGCAGTGTCCAGTTAAGGCTCGCGGTGTGGTTGTAATTCTTCGGGCGGCCCAGTTTGCGCAGGTTGGTGACAATTGAGTCGCGGCGTTGTTCGCGGGTCACTTCAGTGCCGTCGTTATTGAATTGAAGCGGCTCGTCAATGATGCTGCGGGCGGTCGCGTCAAAGTTGAAACGCAGCGATTTGGCGATATCCCAACCCAGATCGTAGTTGCGATCCCAGGTGAAACGACGGTTGTAGTACGTATTCAGTTTGGGGTCTTCACCGGCAAAACGATATGTGGTAACGCTGCTGAAACGTTCCAGATTGGTATTGAATCCGTAACTGTTCGGTATTGGATTCAGGTTGAAATCGGTGATGAATTTCAGGTATTTGTCCTTTTTAATTGCCTTTTTAAATGGCGAAATAGGTTTGATACCTGTGTTATACTGCCAATCCAGCGCGCCTTTGTATTGATCCTGATCGGCCAATTGAATAAACGGCGTGCGCTGTGTGCGCTCGGTGTAACCGTAAGACAGGCTGAAATTCTCAATGTTCCACGGCAGCGGCACCTTGCGTGCAGAACCTTTGCGTTCCTTGCGCACATTGGTGAAGTTATAGCCCTTGGTAACAGATACATCCTGCGCTTTCTCGCGAATATCGCGGCGCTTGGTCGCGTCGGTTTCGCGGTCAAGTTTATCCTTTAACTTGATGTCAAGGTCGTAAGGGTCGTATTCAGGATTTTTGGTGGTGTTGGAATACTGCACCAGCAATGGCAGTTTAATACCGGCCTTTTCACCAAAGAACTTACCCAACTCCATATTGGTACTGACGTCGTACTGGATAATCTCTTCGCGTTGGCGCTGCACGACTTTTTGTTCGATACTGCCGTAGCCAATGCTGGAGTAGTTGCCCGACAATGACAGGTTGCCAAAATCAGCCAGTTTCATATCCACGCGACCCATACCCGCAAAACCGCCCTGATCTGTGAATCCGCTCAGGCGAAGTTCGTTGAACCACATTTCGAAGCATTTTTCGCGACCTTCGGGGTCTACGTTTTTAGCGCCGATCATAATGTTTTTGACGTAGCCGAGGTTGGGGTTGCCGACTACCCTGACTTTATTATCGGGGCGTTCCGGGTCGGATTCTTCGTAAGGCGTACTCAGCGGCCAGTTAGGCAACTGATTCCTGTTGCTTTTCAGGGTGGTGAAAATTTCGAGCGGGAAGTCAAAATCCATTTCAGGCCTCCATACTTCCAGTTTGTAGGAACGGTCTTCCGGGCTGCCAGTTAACAGTGTTGCGTCAGAAGGAGTGACTGGAATTTCATACTCGTAGTAGTTGTTCACAAAGTCAGAACCCATACGGATAAAGACTTTCAAATCGCCTTTTTCAAGTTTGTTGTTCCCTTCGTCGCGACCTTCAGCGTGTACGAACATTTTCACCCGGTCAAACTGGCGCAAGTCCATGTTCAGGGTTTTGAAAATGCCACGTGCATCACAAGAGTCCAGGCCGCAAACTGTCATTGATAATGCCTGCTCGTTCTGCAAGATGTCCGGGAATGCGCCAACGGAACGTTCACGTTGAATACCATCTGGAATTGTATAGGAGAATGGCGTGCGCGCAGAGTTTTCTTCTACGCTGACAGCATTGACATCAAAACCTACGGAGCGGTCAAATCCGGCTTCCGGTACGCAACTCAGGTTTTGTGAATAACGCCTCCATTGGTTGCGGCCCAGTTCGAGGGTTGCGAAGCGGAATGTGGTGCGTTCGGTGAAGCCTTTCCAAAGCATACGCATAAAACGAATGCTGCGGAAATCCTGAATACCGCCCACGCCTTCGCGGTTCAGGTAGTCGAGCGGTACTTTGAAGCGATACCAGAGGAAGCGGTCGCCGTTATCGTCCACATAATCGCGTACGTCGGTAATGAGGTCTTTCACTTCCGGGTCGTCGCGGTCAATGATTTCCTGTCCACCGGCATCTATTGTTTTGGGCATTGGAATGCGGTAGCGGAAATATGCTTCAGTTTCATTCAGCGAGTTATCCCGGTTCAGGTCTTCCATGTCGGGGATATTCGTCGCCGACGGGTTGGTGAAGAATGAATTGCCACCGCCGGCGTTGTTGTTTTCCGGTGAGTTGCCTTGCGGGTTATTGAATTTGCGGTAGCGTTCCAGCAAACCAGGGCCGCTGCCAGGGCTGCCGAAGCGTTCGTCGCCGAAGTAAACGAAGTTGTCATTCGACGGGTCGGCAGTCATTTCATTGACCACGTTCAGGGGCAGACCGGATGCGCCGATGGCTGATACCCAGTCGGCGAAGGTGGCTTTTTCCTGGTCGTCATTCAGGCCGTCAAGGCCGATGTCTTGCAGGGGGCGTTTGGTATTGTCGTTCACGAATGAGTTTACGACAGGTGGCAGTACCGGTACGCGTCCCCAGGCAGTCGGTACGGTTGGGCCGTCGGGTGTGGTTGGAAGCGCATTTTCAAAAAACTGGCGCGAGTCGCGCATGACGTCCTCTGAAATCGAACCGAGGTCGAGGTACATTTCACCGGCTTCTGAAATATCGGAACCGTCGCCTTTGTCCATGTATGGGTTGAGCATCCAGAATTCTACGAATTCGATATTGCTGGCCTCAAAGTCATTGTTATTGTTCAGGCCGCGCATGAAGCCGGCCCAGCGTGTTTCAGGGCGATTGAGCGAGCCGTCAAGCGAACTCAAACCTTCGGAAATGCCGGGATAACCATTCGGCAGATCGAAGTTGTAAGGGCCGCGTTCGCGCGGGTAAATCGTCACGTCGAGTGAACGGAGGTTACTTTGTTCCAGTGGCGACAGTTGGCGGTTCGGGAAAATGTCCTGAAACGGAATACGCTTGGAGTAAGGGTTGCTACCATCCACGCCGTCAATAGCGCTGGGGTCGGCCACGTACCACGACAGACGCGAGCGGTTGACGCCATTACGCAGGTCGTTGGTCAGTTCGCCTTCCGGGAAAAGTGAGGTGTTGCCCTGTGGCGTCGAAGCGATGATCCAGGAGTTGGCCGGTGTGCCGAGCGGAACGTTGGCCGATGCGCCCTCGAAGTCATCAATGTAAATGGTGGGTTCGCCGCCGAGGTTGATGGCGCGGTTGGTCCCCGGGTCAAGTAAGGCTACCTCCGCCTGAGCGGTGATGGTAGAAGCCTCTTTGGTATCGAGGAACGGGATTTTATCCACCAATTTGGTCAGCCAGGGCGCTTCCTTGGAGATGTTCATATCCAGACCATACACCTTGTTATTGATGGGGTCGTCGCCGAAGTTGACTTTTTGCGTCAATGGGCGCTCAAACAGGTTCATGAACGTGCCGCCGATGGTGAAGTCCTTGCTGAAATCGTAGTCAAAGCGCGCGCCGATCATGGTGCGGTTCTGGAATCCAAACAAGGTATTGTCTTCAAAACTGATGCTGACGTTTTGGCCTGATTGCAGTACCGCATCGTTCAGGATGCGCACTTTACCGATGTTATAATCTACGATATAGTCGCGGCCTTCTATCATCTGAATGGCGCCTGCGCTCACGCGTACGGAACCGGGAGGCAGGTTGAAAGTACCGAGAGAAATTTCGGAGTTGGACGTGCTTTTGTAACTGCCTTTGAGGGTAAAACGGTTAAGTTGCTGGAATTCGCGGGCACGAAACAGCGTACTGTCATACAGTTGAGGATAGATATACTGTGCAGCGAGTTGATTTGTGCCGCCTGCGTCCAGAATCTTCTTTTGCAGGTAACTGCCAAAAGGTTCCAAAACCGGGAACATCACACGACCTGTACGTTGGTTGAAGGTCAGGCCGGGCACATAGTCAAAACGGCCATCTGCTCCGGGGTCATTTTGAAGGTTCAGGTTGTCGAGGTTAAACACCTGCAAGAGTGGACGTGCAGAAAGTGAAGACGGAAATGTGGTGTTCCCGTCGCCGCCCAGAAAGCGTTTTTGGCCTTTGCCCGGGTCTTCATAGAAGATGTCAAAGACGAATTCGTTCGGGTCAACATTGGCAGCGCCGACAGCATAGACGTTTTTCATCATCAAATCCCAGATCGGGAATTGAACGTTGGCGGTTGTGCTTTTCAACATCTTGACAATCAGTACGTTCTGATTGAGCGAGTCGCCTACGGGCACGTCGCTGGTGAATTCACCGACCTTGTGCGGTTCGCCATTGTAGGTGTATTCATACGCTACGCCAACTACCTGGTCAGGTTGTACATTCAGGTTAATGCTGACAAAACCGAGGTCTTCACTGAAAGAGTATTCCTGCGGCGAGAGCAAGCGTGCGCGTACTTTTTCAAAGTCGCGGATTTGCTTCATCGCTGAATCCGGTTGTGGCGCCGGCAATCCGCGCAGGGAGCCGATGATGCGGTCAGAAAAACGGAAGGAAGAATCCTGTCCCAGCGCATCGAGGATGGCCGGATATAGATCGTTGTTTTTATTATCAGCCAGGCCCTTGCCTTTGATGTCCTTTTGCGGAGGGCTAACCAGCCCGAATTGTCGGCGGAGTGGTTCTGGCTCTGCGAGGTCGGCAATAGCGGCGATGTCGCGGGTATCGGTGGTTTGGAGTTTGTCGTTGGTGATCCAGACTTCGAGGCGTGTAATTCGGAACAGCGATTGTGGTACCGGGAGGCAGCTCATGGCTGGCTCGAAGTTGCCGCGGTTCCAGTGGCTCAGGAAGAAGTGGCGGTTTTCGTCGTATTCGTCGGCGGGTTTTTCAAAAACTTGTAAAGACGATCCGCCTTGTACGTTCAGGTTTTGCTGTTTGGAGCGTTGCTGGCTGGCCAAAAGGGTCGTGCGCAAGTGGCCGAATTTCATATCCACTTTTACGCCAAACAGATTTTGCGCGCCTTTAATCAGGTTAGAGCGCAGGGGCATGGATACGTTACCGGCCTGAATGCCCTGGATAATTTCGTCTTCGGAGAAATTTTTCGGGTCGTAGTTCAATTTCATCTGATTGTCGAAATCGAACGTAGCCTGTGTGTTGTAGTTAAAATTCAGGTTGAGTTTTTCACCGATTTTACCCTGTGCGCTCATGTTGATGTCCATATCGAAATCGAAGTTCGTCTGGCGCTGCTGGCGAAGGGTAAGGATAGGGTTTTCCAGTTTCTGGTAGTCCACCCCAAAGGTCAGGTTGATGTTGCCCTGAGGTTTGATATCCACGTTGGTGCCACCGAAAAGGCGGTCAATCAGTGAATTTTGAATGTCGAATTTGGCAATCGGGTCAACGATACCGCCGGTGCTTTTTTTGCCGGGTGTGACGACGCCTTGCAGGCGGTCGAAATACTCCTGTTGCTGCTGTTTGTCGCGCCAGCGGACGTACTCTTCGAACGTCATATAGGTGGGCGCGCGGTAGTATTCGTCGCCGATTTTTTCAAAAAGGATATAGGAATTGGTCACAGGGTCGTATTCCACCACCTGTTCAATGGCCTTTGGGTCGGCCAGGTCAACCGGATTTTTGTTCGGATTGGTGATAAAATCGCCATAACGATCGCGCAGTGGCGGACTGGTATCGCGCAGCGCGGCGGCGCTGTGCAGGGCCTCAGTCATGTCGTATTCGACAGCCACGGGGCGCGGCCCATCGGGAAACAACAGCGTGAAGACGCGGTGTGGAATTCGGTTTTCGGCTGTGAAAGCAGACAAAAAACCGATAGAGAGCAAACCAAAGGCAGCAAATAGGCTATTCCTCATTTTCATAAAAAAATATAGTAGCGCCGGGTCTTTCCGGAAAAAGCAGGTTGGTGTATCCAGTATGGACGTTTACGTCCTGTGAATCAGGCCGAAATGACGCGTTCCACGGCTGGCAGGTTGCCCGGCAAAGGGTATCTTTTTCCCCGAAGTCAAGTTCTCCGATAGCAGCATTTATCTGTATCGTGCTCTACCTTTGCCTGTGACAGCCCTGTACCTACACACCAACTTCTTTTATGCATACACAAATCAATGACGATCTGATTCGCCGGGTCGAAGAAAAATTCGAGGCCATCGGCCAAAATCCTTCTACACACCTCGAAGGACTTGTCTGGGCAAAACCCATCACATACTGGGATTATATTCACACTGACGCGCTGCTCAGCCTGCAAATTCAGCGCACCAATCAGCCGGATGAAATGGTGTTTATCATGTACCACCAGATCAATGAACTGTTGTTCAAAATGATTCTCTGGGAAATACAGCAAGTGTCTGATTGCCAGGAACTTACTACGGCTTTTTTTGCCGAAAAACTCACCCGAATCAGTCGTTATTTTGATATGTTGTCCAGTTCGTTCGACATCATGGGCGATGGCATGGAGGTGGAGCAATACATGAAATTCAGGAATACGCTCACCCCGGCCAGCGGATTTCAAAGCGCGCAGTACCGACTGATTGAATTCTGTTCGACCGATTTGATTAACCTCATTGATTATCGTTTCAGGGCAACGATTGATCGCAATACGCCTTACGAACATGCCTACGATCATTTGTACTGGCAAGCAGCAGGAAAAAACCACGCCACAGGCGAAAAAACAACCCTGATTCAACTATTTGAGCAGCGTTACAAGGCAGAATTTTTGAGGGTTATGGAGGCGTATAATCAAAAGAATCTTTGGGCGCGTTTTCGACTGCTGCCGGAAGAAGATCGCCAGAATCCGCAGCTGGTTGCGGCCATGCGGCACTATGATTATACCGTAAATATCACTTGGGTCATGGCGCACTATCACGCTGCAGAGAAATACTTAGAAAGCAAGGGCCAACCCGCAGCGGCCACCGGCGGCAGTGAATGGAAAAAATATATGCTGCCGAGATACCAGCGCCGCATCTTTTTCCCGGAGTTATGGACGGAAGAAGAACTGGCCAACTGGGGCGATCAGACCCCGGCCTGATGCCTATGCCGGTTTTATGTGAAAATATTTTTTGAGTGAAAGTTGGTTTGATGTGCCGATTGTCCTTATCATTGCGTGTAATTCGTTCTGGTATAATAATTTTATTTTGAAAATGGAATACATGCAGCACACTAACCACGAGCATCAGGTTGAAAATCGCACTGAAAATGCAGCAGCTACTTCAGCCACATCCCTGAAAAATCAACGGCTGATGAACGATGCCAAATACTGGCTATGCGGCGGTGTCGGTTTGTTGGCTACCAGCTTCGGCGTCAATTTCCTGTTGGCTGACAGCGCAGCAACAGACACCATCACGACCAGTATGTACATCATGACGACACTGGGATCTATTTGCCTGACAAAGGCTTTGGTGAATATTTTTAATTAAATACCTGGCAGAATATTATTCTGTAAATATTTTGCTTTACATATCCGAATAATTGAAATCCCGGACGTGCTTTCCAAGTGCGTCCGGGATTTCGGTTTTGTGAATTTTCAACAAAATAAAATAGCGCCCAATCGTCACACATGA
>JADZBJ010000347.1 GCA_020852155.1 Saprospiraceae bacterium
ATCCTTGTGTTGTCAACTGCTCTACCAATCCAGATGCTATTATCTGCGACGACATCGAAACCTACAACACTGGTAACATCAGCCCGCAAAGCGCGCACTGGATTCCTTGGGACCTTAACGAAAACTCTATCGTAGGTTCTGAGGTTTCTACTGAACAGGCATCAAACGGAACTAAGTCCATGAAATGCCGCTATCAGACCGGTGGTGGCCTCCAAGGCGACGACCAACTGTTGCTGCTGGGTGAAAAAACAACTGGCCGTTACAGCCTGAAATGGAAAATGTTTGTACCAACTGGCAAAGCTGCTTACTTCAACGTACAGGGTACAGAATTGACTCCAGGTACTGTTTTCGCTATTGAAAACTACTTCCTGGCTAACAGCAGCATTGATATCACGACTAATGTTCGCGATACCATTCCAAATGCATATCCACAAAACGAATGGTTCCAGTTTGAAGGCGTTTTCGACCTGAACAACAATATTGCCCAGTTCTATATCAACGGTAACCTGTACAAGTCTTTCCCATTCACAACCAATCTGGGTGGTATTGACTTCTACTGCGCTAACAACACCTACCTTTTCTACCTGGACGAGATTGAGTATGTTAAGCTTACTGACCTGACTTATAATGCTGATGATTGCGCAACTGCAGTTGACCTCACACCTTATTTCGGTGGCGACTTGGGTACAGCACTGACTTCGGGCCTGTATGACAACACCAGCGCTACAACAAGCAACACCGACCCTGTTGTAGATTGCTGGGGCGAATCTGCAGGTAATGACATCATTGACCATTCAATGTGGTTCACATTCTACGGTGATGGCGAGCAATACCACATCGAAACAGTTCCTTGCAACGCAACCAACTACATTGGTACTGCACAGGACGACCCAGGTGACACCCAAATGGCGATCTACACTGGTTCTTGCGGCAACTACGAACTCGTAGCCTGCAATGATGACCTGTTCAGCAATGGTGTTCCTGACTGGCGTTCAGCAGTTGATCTCCTCACCACTGAAGGCGAGCAATACTACATGTTGATTGACGGATTTAACTTCCAGGGCACAGTTGCTATAGGTCAATACTGCATCCAGGTATCTCGCGGCGAATCTGTTGACTGCGCTGATGCAGCAGTCGGTACTTATGGCGCTGCTAACGATGCAATTGTTTGTAACGGCGCTTCTACCAATACTGCCCTTACCCTGACTGCCGGCTCTTTCACCCTGCCAACTGTTGGTGAAGTAAAAGGTATGGCATGGGCGATCTCTACTGCCGACCCTGCTGGCGAATGGCCTGGCACGGCTACTGGCTACTGGGGTAGTTTCCCATTCTCTACTGAGGAGTATATCCCTGGTCTGGCGAACGACAACGATCCATTGGCTTATGGCGAATGGTGGTTTACACCTGTTGTTATTGGTAACGGCGTTGACGGCAATGCTGCCAACGGCGGTGCATTCGTACACGACATTGACCCATCAGTTGCTTGCTGGGTAGTAGGTTCTTCTATCAAGTTGACCCTGTTGCCTCCGGTTGATGCACTGTCTGCTACTTACACTTCTACCAACGAAACACTGCCTCCTGGTAACAACGGTTCTATTTCCGTGACTCCTGCGGGTGGCTATGCTGGCCTCGTTGGCGATGTAAGCCTTTACAACTACACCTGGAGCAATGGCGCAACAACAGCCAATCTGATCAATATTGCTGGCGGTTCTTATACCGTTACCATCAGCGACGAAGGCAACTGTACACCTGCAATTGTGCTTACAGTTGGCGTAACAACCGGTGTTGAAGACCCATCTTCTGTGCGTTCACTCGTACTGAGCCCGAACCCAACCAGCGGTTCTATGCGTATGAGCCTCGAACTGGAAAATTCATCTGATGTAAGCGTTCATATCATGAACACGCTCGGTCAGGTGATGCAATCACTCGAAATGGGCAAGGTTAATGGCCTGAAACAAGACCTGAATCTGGCTAACCTGCCTGACGGTGCTTACTTCTTGCGCGTAACCATTGATGGCGAAACAGCCATCCGCCGCGTAGTAGTTCAGCGCTAATACTGACCCTGCGGTCATAATTATGTCAACTGCCGCTCCGATTTTTCGGGGCGGCAGTTGTATTTTATGCCGCTGTTTGACGCCAAAACAAATGACTTGCCGTTTCTTTGTGCCCACCATTTCAAATCAGGCAACACTAGCACATCAACTGCCTGATATTCACATCATCTTATGCCAGATACTGCATCTCTCCAATCTCTTGCGACACAGGTTCGCCGCGACATCATTCGCATGGTTTATAATTGCCAAAGCGGTCACCCTGGCGGTTCATTAGGCTGCGTCGAATATTTTGTTGCGCTTTATAGCAGCATCATGAAGCACCGCAAAAAGCCTTTCCGGATGGAAGGCAAGGGCGAAGACATGTTTTTCCTGAGCAATGGTCACATTTCCCCGGTTTGGTATTCCGTGCTGGCGCGTTCAGGATATTTCCCTGTGGCTGAATTGAATACTTTTCGCCGGCTGAACACGCGTTTGCAAGGACACCCTACGACACACGAAGGTTTACCCGGCGTGCGTATTGCCAGCGGCTCGCTGGGCCAGGGCATTTCAGTAGCCATTGGCGCGGCATTGGCCAAACGATTGGATAACGACCCACGCCTCGTGTATTGCCTCACGGGCGATGGCGAATTGCAGGAAGGCCAGTGCTGGGAGGCCATTATGTCGGCCGCTCACCACAAAGTAGATAACCTGATTGTAACCGTTGACTGGAATGGTCAGCAAATTGACGGCCCCAACGACGCAGTCCTTAGCCTCGGAAACCTGCCCGCCAAATGGAAAGCATTCGGATGGGATGTCCTGATTCTTGAGCAAGGCAATGATATGGCATCAGTTATTGCCATGCTGCGTAAGGCAAAACGACGTACCGGCAAAGGCAAACCTGTGGTTGTGCTGATGAAAACAGAAATGGGCTTCGGCGTTGATTTTATGCAGGGAACACACAAGTGGCATGGCAAAGCGCCTAATCAGGAACAATTTGACTCTGCCATGAAACAATTACCTGTAACGGCACTGGGCGATTTTTAAAATAAAATTCTGATCAGCCCCGGAGACTATCCGGTTTTTGCAAAATTTTGTTCTGAAAAACGTGCAAAATCAAAAGGTTGACCTTACTTTTGCACTTGCTAATTTCGGATGGATAGGCAAAACTGCCGTTTGACCCTCTGAAATTCGAGATTGGCGATCAGATTTCACTCTTATTTTTTTTAAAATGGCAGTCTATTACAACACAGCAAAAATCGCTGAAATCGCCAAGCAATATGGCGGCGACGAAAAAAACACAGGCAACACAGAAGTTCAGGTTGCCCTTCTGACTTACCGTATCGAATCTCTTTCGGCTCACCTTCGGGCTAATCCGAAAGACCACTCCACTCGCCGCGCACTGCTGACGATGGTAGGACAACGGAAAAGTCTGCTTTCGTACTACGCGAAAAAAGACATTTACAAGTACCGCGCGCTTATCGAAAAACTCGGTCTTCGTAAATAAGCAAAGCCAAACATCATCCGGCTGTCGAACACAAAACCGGCAGCCGGATTTTTTTTAGTAATGCTCCAAAAAATATATTTCTTCATAAGTACCGATCTGACTCTGCGTCACACGCTCACCAACAGGTAACGCTGCGCGGAAAGACCATCAAAAACGGGGATATTTCGATCTCCCCCACACAAAGACACAGGCATTCACGATATTTTATCACTGTTTCCTGCCTCTTTGTGTGTTTTTTTCAGTTTTTGAATTGCTTTCCTTCCCCAATCGCTTCACAACCGTTGCCTCAAAATGAGTTCGTACGGCGTGTGCATTTCGGTCATAAATTTTTATTGATCAATGGGAAAGCAAATCCCCTTGCGTACCACGTTCAATCTTCCTGATGGACGTGAGGTCGCACTCGAAACTGGCAAACTTGCCGCACAAGCCGATGGCTCCGTATTGGTTCGCCTCGGCGACACTATGCTCCTTTGCACCGTCGTGAGCATGAAAAAAGCAAAAGAAGGCCAGCCCTTCTTTCCGCTCTCTGTCGATTATCAGGAAAAATTCGCTGCCGTAGGCCGTATTCCCGGCAACTTCTTCCGCCGCGAAGCACGTCTTTCTGACTACGAAATTCTCATCAGCCGCCTCGTTGACCGTGCCCTGCGCCCGCTCTTCCCCGACGGGTACATGAACGAAACACAGGTTATCATCAACCTGATTTCTGCGGATAAGGACATCATGCCTGACGCCCTGGCGGGCCTGGCTTGTTCCGCAGCCATCGCTGTAAGTGATATTCCGGTGGAAGCCCTGTTTTCAGAAGTTCGCGTAGCACGCATTAACGGCGAATTCGTCGTTAATCCAGGTCGCGCAGCATTAGAAGCGGCCGACATGGACTTTATCATCGCTGCAACGAAGCATGACATCACCAGGGTAGAAGGCGAAGCCAACGAGTGCTCGGAAGAAGAACTTGTGGCTGCTTTGAAAATTGGACATGAAGCCATCAAAGTTCAGATTGATGCTCAGGAAAAGTTGGCTCAACTCGTCGGTGAAAAAGCACTGAACAAACGTCCTTTGCCAGAACTTCCGTCCAACGAAGATTTGAAAAAGCGCATTACTGATCTCGTCAGCGACGACATTTACGCACTGGCTCGCTCGGCATCTGACAAGGATACACGCAAGTCACGCCTGGATGAAATCAAGGAAGCGGCCATTGCCAAAATTACCGAGGAAAACACCGAGGAGTTTATGGCCGAATGGGGCGCACTGGCTTCTTCATACTTTGACAAGATCAAAAAGCACATCATTCGCGACGTCGTACTGTCTGACAGCGCGCGCCTGGATGGTCGCAAATACGATCAGATTCGCCCAATCTGGTGCGAGGTGGATTACCTGCCCTCTACACACGGTTCAGCGGTCTTTACTCGAGGCGAAACGCAATCGCTCACTTCCCTGACGCTCGGTACGAAGGAAGATCAGGCTTTGATTGACATAGCACTTGATCCGCATGATGAAAAATTTATCCTGCACTACAACTTCCCGCCATACTCTACCGGCGAAGTGAAACCTATGCGCGGCCCCGGCCGTCGCGAGGTAGGTCACGCTAACCTGGCAGGTCGTTCAATCCGCAAGGTGATGCCAACCGACTTCCCTTATACCGTACGTGTTGTATCGGATATCCTGGAATCTAATGGTTCTTCGTCCATGGCTACAGTTTGCGCAGGTTCGTTGGCACTGATGGATGGCGGTGTACCCATCGCTGCACCGGTAGCCGGTATCGCTATGGGCGCTATTGCCGACGATAAAGGCCGTATCGCGATTTTATCCGACATCTTGGGCGATGAAGATGCACTGGGTGATATGGACTTCAAAGTAACGGGCACAAGCAAGGGTATTACCGGCACTCAAATGGACATCAAAATTGATGGTATGCCATACGAGATGCTGACCAAAGCCCTGTTGCAAGCGCGCGATGGCCGCTTGCACATCCTGAACGAAATGGCGAAAGCCCTTGGGGCGCCACGTGAAGACCTCAAACCTCACGCGCCGCGTGTGATGGAATTCCGCATCCCGCGCGATTTCATTGGCGCTGTTATCGGCCCTGGCGGCAAGATCATTCAGGAAATGCAGCGCAGTACCGGCACAACCATCTCTATTTCAGAAGATCCGGAAGGTGGTATTGTGGCGATCTTCAGCCCGGACAAGGCTGCCATTGACAAAGCATACCAGCAAATTCAACAAATCGTATTCCTGCCGGAAGTTGGCACCATCTACGAAGGTGAAGTTGAAGAACTGGCAGAATATGGCGCATTCATCAAGTTCAAGGGCAAAACAGGCCTCTTGCACGTGTCTGAATATGATCACCGCCGTATCGAAAACCTGGCTGATGTATTAAAAGTTGGTGATCCAATCACGTTCAAGATTCTGGATGTAGATCCAAAATCAGGCAAGATGAAATTATCTCGCCGCGCTATCGTGGCCAAACCTGACGGCACGATGCCAACCGACGAAGAAAACGCAGCACGTGCTCAACGCGGCGGCGGCGGTGGCGATCGTCGCGGTGGTGGCCGTGATGACCGTCGTGGCGGAGGCCGTGATGATCGCCGCGGTGGTGGCGGCGGTCGCGATGACCGTCGTGGCGGCGGCGGACGCCGATAGTCGTCAAACCGACCAATAAAGGGCTGCTCCAGAGTGATTTGGAGCAGCCCTTTTTCTATGGGTAAAGGGTGTTGTTTGTGGTATATTTGTTGCTGCAATCTAAAAACTACCTTGCTACTTAAAGTATCAACAGGGTCGTCTCATGACTTACCCATCCTGTTAAATCAGTTTTTTCTTGAAAATGAAACGCTATAGTAACCTGTTAATTCTGGCGGCAATTTGTTGCATTGCAATAGACAATAATGCTCAAAATGCGCTGGATGTCACGTTGACGTCCAGTGCACCCGTTTGTTTCAACAGCCAGGATGGTAGCATCCGTCTGAAACTTGAACAAGGCATGACACCTGTTTATTATGTCTGGAGAAATACAACCAACAATACAACGGGTAACGGCAGTATTACATCGCAAGGAGGAACAGCCGTGTTAAATAATCTGAGTTCGGGCACATATAGCATCACCCTCACTGATCCTGCCGGCGTCGGATTGATACAAAATACAGTACTGACTACACCGCCGCCATTGGTGATGAAACTCTCTGTTAAAGGAGATAAATGCTTCGGGCAGAATAAAGGAAGTATTCGAATTGACTCCATTAAAGGAGGTACGCCGCCGTATAACTTCTCGCTCGATAATCAAGGGTTCAGCGACAGAAGACAATGGGTTGACCTGGCGCCGGATATCTACTTTGTACAAGCCATTGACAGCAAAGGTTGTCGTGCAGAGAATTCCGCCATATTGCCTGCCGGAACCCAATTTGTGCTGAATACCATTGCGGACACCTCCATGATTTCAGGCGACACACTTAGCCTCAGGTTACAAACCAATGATACCCTCGAGGCTGTTACCTGGTTTCCGGCAGCCTCAGTGATCTATCAACCAGCCAGTAAAACAGCGCGCTTTTTTCCGTTTTTCTCGACAACCTATACCGTAACGGCTGTTGATTCCATCGGATGCCTGGCTTCTCAAAGTTTCTTTCTGAAAGTCAACAGAAATCGCTCAGTCTATGCGCCCAACGCATTTGCCCCTAATGCAGCAGATGCGGAGAACAAAATATTTACGCTTTACCCCAGCAAAGGCGTTTCCGAAATCATTTACCTGAATATTTATAACCGCGAAGGCCTGTTGATGTTTCAACGACGCAATTTCCCCGCAGGCTCACCCACCGACGGCTGGGACGGCACTTACGAAAGTGAACTGCTGCCTCCGGGAGTATTTGTCTGGGAGGCCGAACTTCGATTTACTGATGGTCGCAGGGAACTTTACTGGGGAGATGTCACTTTAATTCGCTGATTTCCCCTTTTCTCCATTCGAAAAACACTGGTTTCCCCTTGATTTGTTAATCATTTTCAAGAAAATAAAAAATTTTCTTCCGAATTGTGGCGGGCAACTCCTTTGCCCATTATCTTTGTATCGAATTTTCGCTAAATCTTTTTTCCCTTTGATATATCACACATTATGGAAGCAACAATAGCAGATACAGTAACCTTGAAAGGTGGTGAGTTTTTGATTAAATCCACCGAGCCACAGGATGTATTCATCCCTGAAGAACTTAATGAGGAGCAGTTGATGGTCAAGCAAATGGCCGTTGATTTTCTGAAAAACGAAATCGAACCGCTGCGCGCTAAAATTGAAAAGCAGGAACCAGGCGTCGCTGCCGGTTTGTTGCAAAGAATGGGTGAGCAAGGTTTGCTGGGTACACACATGCCAGCCGAGTATGGCGGCACAGAAATGGACACCAACACCAACACGGTCGTGGCTGAGGTATTCGGCCCTGCCGGCTCGTTCATCGTAGCTTATGCTGCCCACACGGGTATCGGTATGTTGCCAGTACTTTATTTCGGCACTGAAGAGCAAAAGCAGAAATACCTGCCCGGACTTATTTCAGGCGAATTGAAGGCGGCCTACTGCCTGACCGAGCCAGGTTCCGGTTCTGATGCCTTGAATGCCAAGACACGCGCCGACCTCAGTGCCGACGGCTCGCACTACCTGATCAGCGGCCAGAAAATGTGGATTTCCAATGCAGGTTTTGCCGACGTATTCATTGTATTTGCCAAAGTAGGCGGTGAGAAATTCACCGGCTTTATTGTCGATGCCAAATCACCGGGCATTACCCTGGGCGCCGAAGAAGACAAACTCGGCATCAAAGGCTCCAGCACACGCCAGGTATTTTTTGAAAATGTAAAAGTACCCGCCGAAAACGTCCTGGGACAAATCGGCAAAGGCCACCTGATCGCCTTTAATGCCCTGAACATCGGTCGCTACAAATTGGGCGTCATGTGTATCGGAGGTAACAAAGAGGTGATTAACATGGCCACTCGTTACGCCAACGAACGCCATCAATTCGGCCAACCGATTGGTAATTTCGGTGCGATTCAATACAAACTGGCTGAAATGGCCATCCGAAATTTTGCCGCTGAAAGCGCAGGATATCGTACCAGCCAATTGATGGAACTCAAAAAGCAATCTGAATCTGCCGCAGGTCAGTCTTATGGACAGGCCATGCTGGAAGCCGCTGAAGAGTATGCCATCGAATGTTCTATCCTGAAAGTGCTTGGCTCGGAAGTGACCGATTACTGTGTGGATGAAAATGTACAAATCCACGGCGGTATCGGCTTCAGTGAAGAATACGGTGCTGCGCGCGCTTACCGCGACAGCCGCATTAACCGCATCTACGAAGGCACCAACGA
>JADZBJ010000348.1 GCA_020852155.1 Saprospiraceae bacterium
GGAAAATTGGGCATTTTTGAAGGTTATCACTCGTATTTCCTGCAAGACGACGACGGAAATATCGCCTCGACGCACTCTGTTTCGGCGGGCCTTGACTATTGTGGCGTCAGTCCGATTCTGGCGCACCTGGCCGATCAGGGGCGGGTTGTTTTTGAAACAGCCAGTGATGAGGCGGCACTTTCAGCCGTTCAGCGCCTGGCCCAAACGGAGGGGCTGATTCCGGCCCTGGAATCCTCACACGCTTTTGCCCACGGTTTTGAATTGGCCGCGCAACTGTCATCCGATAAAGTTGTTGTTATGAACGCCAGCGGCAGGGGAGAGAAAGACTTGTTCATCACCATGCGCCATTTTCAGGAAAACAGCCTGCGCGCGTATGCACAACATTTGCTGAACCAATAGGCGGGATATACGGATTTTGCCGGGTGCCCCAAATATTTCACCGGTGGAAATATCCAAAAACGCAGCCTACCTTTGCCCTGAATTTATAGTTGCACCATGCTGATTGAAATTTTCAAAAGTAAAATCCACCGCGTCAAAGTGACTCAGGCCGACCTGAATTATATCGGTAGTATCACCATTGACGAAGACTTGCTCGAGGCCGCCAATATTTTTGAAGGCGAAAAGGTGCAGATTGTCAATAACAACAATGGCGAGCGCTTCGAAACCTATACCATTCGCGGCGAACGCGGAAGCGGCGTTATTTGCCTTAATGGCGCCGCAGCCAGACGCGTGCAGGTAGGCGATATTGTTATCATTATTTCCTATGCCCTCATGACGCCCGAGGAGGCTAAAGCCTTCAAACCCGTGGCGATTTTTCCCGACGAAAACAACCGTTTGGTGAGGAGTGAGTGAGTTTTTTGGTTATTTGTTGAACTGGTGATTTAGTTATTCACTTGGTTTGAAATTGTTTGAAATAGTTTGAGGTGGTTTGAAGTTGTTTGAATGCTCGCTGGCGCTCGCCTCCTATCCAAATAACCAATTCCACAAATAACCAATTAAACAAATAACCAAAAACTCACTCCGCATCCGAGCCATCATTCCTGGCACGATTGATAGCGAAATCGCCGACTTTGCTTCCTGCGACTAATCCTTGTTCGCAGTCGAAGCGGTAATGGATGCATCCGTAAATACGGGATTCAGACGCCTCTATTGCCATACTTTTCAGGCTCGCAGCATCATTTGGGAACAGGTACGACAGGATTTCTGCTCCGGCAGCCGAAAAGGTCGAGTGACCGGAAGTGTAGGAAGGGAAATTGGGCGTTCCCAATGTGGATTTCACATCATTGTCCATTTGGAAGGGCCGCGGGTAATAATAGTAATATTTGGTTTCCCAGCAACTGATACCTGCATCCTGAACAGCAGTGCCTTCCAGCGCCATAACCCGTGCAAAACGGAGTTCGTTGAACTGGGCGCGATAAGCCAGGTCAGCGGCAGAACGATTCCAGTGGCCCGGAGGCGTGTATGTGCCTGGTCCGTCGCCCCAAAAACTGGCGATGCGCATTTGTTCCCGGTCCTGTTTTTTCGCAATTTTGCGTAATTCCTCCAAATCTGTCATGAAAGCATTGCTTCCAATGGCTGGTGGTTGCGCAGGGCGTACAGTAACCAGATCGGTTGCAGTCATGTTCCAGGTTTTTACTTTGCCAAAGGCAGGGAGTAGCGGCTGACGGGCAGGCAGATCAAGGCTCACCCACGGTGGCATAGTTGGATCGAGCGCCTGTGCAGCCTGAATGATGGTTTGCAATGACCCGTCGGCGTTGGGCTTATTAGCGCCGCCCATACCGTCAGTTTTGGCGCGTCCCATCACCTTTTTCCCCATTGCTGTACCCAGCGTATCACCGGCGTCCAGATCACTGCGGACGTTCGTGCCAGCCCACAGGCGGCTATTGATGGCTTCGCCCCTCATTTTGGTTAAATATTCCACTTCACAAGGGAACATGGCTTTTAATACCTCAAAAGATGCAGCAGCGACAACGGCGTCTTCGGAAGGATAGGAAGGAATGTCGGATACAGGCTTCAACGAAGAAATGGAAGCGTCGTTTTTGGAAGGCGCCAGGCGGTTGTGTTGAAACTTCACAGCCCAGCATTTCACCAGTGCCTCGTACTGCGCTACGCCCAGATAGGCAAAAACCCTCGAAGCATAAGGCGGGTTGGCAAAAGGAAACTTCGGCTCTGCAAACGGGTTGGCAGCATCCGGTACAGGATAAGTACCATCAGGGCGCGCCACAGGCGGCAGGTTGTATTTGGCTGCCAGGTTACGCGCAATTTCATGCCAGCGATACACTGCGCCAGTGTTCCAGTAATTGGCCATATCCGTCTGATCCGCTGTGCGCGAAGAGAGGATGCCTTTTAACTCCGTGATTTCATTTTGATATGTTGTGGAAGATACCTCGGCGGGCACTGCCACGGTTGGCGTCAGGGTGTCTGGCAGGTAAAGTACCCATTGACCGCCTTTTGAATCTATTTTGGCCGGCGCGTAACCAGGCAAAACATCTTGTTCAATGGTTTTATCGCAGCCGTTCGAGCATACAGCAGCTATAACGGTGCATATCAGTAAACATGATTTTGTAAAATTAGTCATGAATCTTTTTTTAAATGATTGAAACCTTGGGGTGAATTAGCCGCGTTTTTTCAAATACAGGGCGTACAAAAGCCCGGCTTGGAAGGTTGTAGCACGGCCCATGTTGCGGCCTGCAAAAATTTGGTTGGCATTCAGTACAAAGCCGAGGTGTTCTGCATGGAATTTAGCCATCAGACCGACCGAAGTAGCATCCATTTTATTCGTCGGGAAAGGCATATCGTTTCGGCGAATGTCATCGCCATCTACACAGACCAACTGGTTGTAATTCAGAGCGAAATTCCAGAGGCCCTTTCTGTAACCTGCATTGATCGAAAAATCAGCCATGTTGGGCATACGTACCTCACTGGAGTAAATAATTTCTCCATTAATCTGATAAGCGTCGCGGTCGGTTTCTGTGTTGGTGCGATACCAGTACCCACCCTGAATAGTTGAATACCAGCCGCCATCCAGATGATAATCAGCAATCAACCTGCCGGAAAAAGTACTGCATCCCATTCCGATGGCCATGGGTTGCAAGTCAGGGATATAGCCGCCAACGGGCGTGCTGAAACCCAGCGTGCCAAATACTGAAAGCAAGCCCGGTCCAGCTCGTTTCTCGAGCGGACGGTATTTTACCCACAAACTCAAGTCCTGAATGCCTCGCTGATCCGCCAGATGCCCTGCCGTATTGTGCGTGCGGATGTATGGCAAACCAGCCATAACATTCCACTTCTTCGTGATGCCATAATTGGCCATGTACATCAGCGACTGCGTGACATTAGTGCCGATATTTTGATTACTGCGCCTTAACTCGCCTTCCCAGTATTCCGACCAGCGACTGTCGGTAGCCAGCAATGCATTGCACATCTGGTTGCGATCCATCATGATGGCATCTGTCGGAGTTTGAGCCATCGTTTTTCCTGATAACAGGATAAAAACGCTTAAAAATTGAAGAAAAATGTAGTTTTTTACTTGCATACGAAAAATGTCATAAGAGCGCGTTCGGGAATTGGAATTTGTATGCTCTCGAACGCGCGCTGAGTGAAAAGCCATTGCAAACGTAATTGTTTTTATTAAATCTAAATAATAATAAAAAATTTTTTGTCAAAATTTGGGCTGAACATGAAATGTGAAACAAAGCATGTTTCCATAATTTTATAGGGTTTATCCGGCATTTTTCCATGAAATACAAAAGAAATAAGCCAAATGTTGGTTGGCGTTCAGTGCATTGCTTTGCTTTGCCCTATGAATCTTTCTTTATCTGGAAAAAATGCGCTTGTAGGAGGCGCAAGTGCCGGTATCGGTCGCGCCGTTGCCACCGAACTGGCGTCCCTTGGGGCGAATGTTACACTCATGGCACGCCGGGAGGATGTCCTTCAAGCGGCTATTGCTACACTGGATGTTTCGCAGGGACAAACGCATGATTATATCATCGCTGATTTCAGTCAACCGGAAGCGCTTTCAGCGGCGGTATCGGAGCGACTGGAAAACAGACAATATCAAATCCTGATCAATAACGCGGGTGGCCCGCCCGGCGGACCGATTACACAAGCGACCATTGAGGCATTTCGCGCAGCGCATACGCAGCACCTGATCTGTAATCAGGTATTGGCCCAATTGCTCCTGCCAGGCATGAAAGCCAGCGGATACGGACGCATTGTCAACATCATCAGTACTTCGGTCAAAGAGCCTCTGGACGGCCTGGGTGTGTCCAACTCAACCCGCTGGGCTGTGGCGTCGTGGGCCAAAACATGGGCTTTGGAAGTCGGCCCTTTCGGCATTACGGTCAATAATGTTTTACCCGGGTTTACGAATACGGCCCGCCTGACGGAAATTGTGGAAAAACGCGCCGCTGCCGCAGGCGTCAGCACCGACGATATCGAAAAAACATTCAAACAGATAGTCCCGCTACGACGCTTTGCCGATCCTTCGGAAGTGGCTGCAGCCGTGGCTTTTCTGGCCAGTCCCGCCGCTGCTTACATCAGTGGTATCAACCTGCCGGTAGATGGCGGGCGCACCAAAAGCCTTTAGGATTGATTCGATTGGTTCGATTAAATCCGATTGATTCGATTAAATCCGATTGATTCGATTAAGTCGATTGACTGCGTAGGGTGTGCTTGTAGTGTCTGGAAATGTGTTGAGACATGATCACATTGTCACATCAACTCCTGCTGGCCAACCCAGGGTAGCAGCTTCATCGGTGGTGACTTTCCAGAGGGAGGCTTTGATTTTGAGCAGTTTTTCTGATGATTCACTTTGCCGGATACGGACGTGCATGAGTCCCCTGTCGCCAAATTCCTGATGAGCAATGTCGGCATCCCATTTTTTTAGGGCATTCATCAGGTCGGGCATGAGGGCATAATCAAAGTCGAAAACAACCGTATCGCAAATGATTTTTTCAATGATCGTTGCTGCGCGCAGGGCTTCTGCAGCGGCCTCGCGATAGGCTTGAATCAAGCCTGAAGTTCCGAGCAACGTACCACCGAAATAGCGCACGACCACCACACAAACGTCAGTCAGTCCAAAGGAGTCAATTTGCCCCATGATGGGCCTTCCGGCAGTGCCGCCGGGTTCGCCGTCGTCATTGACGCGAAAACGACTGCCATCGAGTCCGAAGCGCCATGCAAAGCAATGATGTCGGGCTTTGAAATGCTCTTTGCGCAGGGCTTCGAGGTGCTCAAGCGCCTTTGCTTCGGTTTCAACAGGATATGCATAACCGATGAATTTGCTGCCGCGATCCTTGAATTCGCCTGTGGAGGGCGCTGCAATGGTCAGGTAAGCGTCGGTCATGTTTTTTTGGCGTCTTTGATGCGTTCCCAGGCCTCGTTGATCTGCTGAAATTTCTCCTTGGCGTGGCGCAGGGCTTCGGGCGTTGCGCCGCGAGCGGCCATTTTATCCGGGTGCCATTGTACGGCCAGCGCGCGGTATTTACTTTTTATAGCATCCAGCGAATCAGAAGGCTGAGCGCCCAGAATGGCATAATGCGGATCGAGCGGCGACCAGCGGTTGGCGCTGCCATTGCCGCCCGTCTGACTGGAGCGCGACTGGAAATACCGGCTTTTGATGCGTTCGTATTGCAAACGGCCGATGTGAAAAATACCGGCGGCGCGCAGGAGCAGTTCTTCTTCGCGCGGGTGCAGGCGACCGTCGCAGGCAGCCATGGAAAACAGCAAATCCATCATGTTGAGCACGTGATGGCGATCGCGGCCAAAATCCTGAAAGAAAGCGCGAATGTATTGATCGAAAGTTTCGTTGGAAGACTTGGCCTGGTTCCAGATTTTGATGCCTTGTGTGCGGCCTTGCTGGTTCATTTTGAAGGTTTGCGCCATCAAAAATTCCATGTGCTGCACTTCCCGGTTGTTGACCGGGCCATCGGCTTTGGCTAATTTGGCTAGCAGGCGGAAGACATGAAAAAAGAACTCGCCCTGACGTTTTTGATAAGCCTTGTA
>JADZBJ010000349.1 GCA_020852155.1 Saprospiraceae bacterium
AATCCTGATCAAAATCCTGATCAATTATCCTGATTATGATAGAATTCATACACACCCATGCACGCCCTTTTATCAGTGAAAACGAAATCAACGCCATCGAACCTTTCGTAACGACAGCCGCCAAAGTGCTGGATAGCCGTCAAGGTCCCGGAAATGAATTTCTCGGATGGGTTGACCTTCCCGTGAAGTACGACAAGGCGGAATTCAAGCGCATTAAAACTGCGGCAAAACGCATTCAGCGCCAAAGTGAAGTATTGGTGGTCATCGGCATTGGCGGCTCATATTTGGGCGCCAAAGCGGCCATTGAATTTTGTGGCCATCATTTTCACAACAACCTGCCCAAAAAGAAGCGCGGCGGCGCACCTGAAATTTACTTTGCCGGTACGAATATCTCCTCAACCTACCTGACACATTTGTTGGAGGTGATCGGCGACCGCCATTTTTCGGTCAATGTCATCAGCAAGTCGGGTACGACCACGGAGCCGGCCATTGCTTTCCGAATTTTCAAGAAAAAACTGGAAGAAAAGTACGGTAAAGCCGGTGCGCGCGAACGAATCTACGCCACCACAGACCCCGCAAAAGGCGCCCTGAAAACGCTGGCGACCACCGAAGGCTACGAAACCTTCAATGTGCCCGACGACGTAGGCGGACGCTTTTCGGTGCTGACGGCGGTAGGGTTATTGCCCATTGCCGCAGCAGGCATTGACATTGACGCCCTCATGCGCGGCGCACAAAGCGCGCGACTGCAATACAAAAAACCTTTTGCCGAAAACGACTGCCTGCAATACGTCGCCACGCGCAATATCCTGCACCGCAAAGGTAAAAACATCGAAATTCTGGCCAATTACGAGCCACGTTGCCACTACATCGCCGAATGGTGGAAACAACTGTACGGCGAAAGTGAAGGCAAAAATGGCAAGGGCATTTTCCCGGCGTCGGTGGATTTTACGTGCGACCTGCACTCGATGGGTCAGTACATTCAGGATGGCCGCCGACAGATTTTTGAAACGGTGCTGGAAATTGACCGCCCCGAGGCAGAACTCTGGATTGAAAAAGAAGCCAATGACCTGGACGGCTTGAATTACCTCACTGGCAAATCACTCGATTTTGTCAATAAAAAAGCCGCCGAAGGCACGCGCATGGCGCACACAGACGGCGGTGTTCCGAATTTCATTATTCGCATCCCGGAGGCAAATGCCTACCACCTGGGTCAGCTGTTTTATTTCTACGAAAAAGCCTGCGCCGTAAGCGGCTATCTGCTGGGTGTCAATCCGTTTGACCAGCCCGGCGTAGAGGCTTATAAAAAGAACATGTTTGCCCTGTTGGGGAAAAAGTAAAAGCATATTTCCCGCAGATGACGCATGTATTCCTCACGATCTGTGAGAAATATGCGTCATCTGCGGAAAGAACGTATCAATTTTTCAACACCGGAATGGTTTGAAATTGACCTCCCTGTTCAATACTCAACCAATACTCGCCAGTAGGTAACTGACCAACCGGTATTGAATACTGGTTGCCATACTGCCCGATTAATCGCCCTGTACGGTCGAACAGGAAACTATTCAAAGGCGCGGAAGTATCGTCTGTTTGCAGGTGCAGGAAGTCGCTAACGGGGTTGGGCCAAATGCGCATCTGGGACATGGGCAGAGCGTTTTTAACATCCGTCAAGGTGTAAAGAAATTCCTGTTTTAAATTGAGAAACAAGGCGCCAGGTGTGCTGGAGGCAGCATCGGTAAAGTAATACCGGATTTGATGATACGTCTGATCCGGATTAAAATCAAATTCTATACCGTTATAAATTCCCCATTGATCGTTTTTCCAGATAAAACTCTCCTGCTTGAATTTGTAACCTTCAGTGTTAAGTTGTCGAATTTGTAAAATGCTGTTGACAGCACCTGGGATAAAATCTTGTGTCAGGTCAATAATACTGTCATTGCGAATCGTTCGCGTTGTTTTATTATCCGGGTTGCTCCAGCTCAAAGTGACAAAATTCCATCTTGATTGAAAGGATACATATTCGTCCGGATTGGGCGAATTGTATTGATATTCCACCTTATTGGTGTAACCCCACATACCATTGAAAATCGATTCGGATATGTTATCCAATACGCGGTTTTGATTGTCATAACTGTATGTGTTTCGAGATTGAAACATCAGCGCGCCTGCCGGATTATAGATTTTTGAAGTAATTTCTGCCAACTGGCCAGATGGTGTGTAAATCAACTCTTCTTCGGCTCTTTTAATCCACTGTCCGGAAGTATATCTTTCCAACGTTCTTAAAGAATAATGCCCGCTTAGCGCATATTCATATTTCGTTTGGGTGGAATCAATCCAGGTTTGAGTGGCTGCATCCCATCGTTGCCCCAAAATAAACGTCAGGTCATTGGCCTGATTATAAGTTTTGGAGTCTCGGAAACTCGGCGTCCATTGATTACTTTCCCATAGATCAATGTAGGCAGCAACCTCGTTACCGTGGTTGTCATAAGTGTACCTGAATCTTTTTTGAAAATCAGCGGGAATACTCGCATTGGGCGTGCCGGATTCGATCAAAATTAACGGTTTTGAATCTGGTTGCGCCGTCAAAGAGATAAAGCCGGAAAGCATAAACAAACAGGCTAACTGAATGTGTTTCATAGTAAAGAATGTATAAGTGAACTTAAAAATTTTACGAATTCAAAGTAAGATAAATCTCTCGCGGATACCGCCGATTTCCGAAGGCATCTGCGGGAAAATCTGCGGAAATATACTGCAACAGAATTTTCACAAGTAAACAATATTAGACTTCCTGCGAAAGAAGTTTTGAACGACTCGCATCTTTAAGAGTGTGTTCGGGAATTGAATTTTGGCCTGCTCTCGAAAAATTTAATTCTGCTCGGCGTTAAAATTTTCGCCTTAGAACTCGGCTAAGACTGCAAATTTTGCCTTGATCAAAATCAAATTTTTCCTCGTTCGGCACAAACCCAATTCCCGAACACACTCTAAATACCACGTAATTTCCATCAAATCCAACCTACCCCAATGATAAACATCTTTGGTATCACGCATTTCCAATATATTTTTCAGAAATACCATGAGCAGAACGGCTCATCCCTTCATCCCCTCATCGTACTTTCGCCCGCTCACCGCTGAATATTTTCCTCACATGATGATTTTCTTATCGCAAGCCAGACACAGGTACATAACCTTAGCATCCTTTTTCCTGCTGTCTGTACTGACTTTTTCCGCAGCCGCCCAAAAGCCGGTCAAGCCCTCCGCTTCAGACCTGCATCAGGCCATTAAAAAATTGAACGTCCTGGGTTCGGTGCTGTATGTAGCCGCACACCCCGACGACGAAAACCAGCGCTTTATCAGTTATTGCGCCAACCAAAAACTCTACGAAGTCACCTACCTGTCGCTCACGCGCGGCGACGGCGGACAAAACCTGATCGGCCCGGAAATCCGCGAGTTGCTTGGCGTATTACGCACCGAAGAACTACTCATGGCCCGTTCGGTGGACGGCGGCAAACAGCGTTTTAGCCGCGCCAACGACTTCGGTTATTCCAAAAACCCGGACGAAACCCTGCGCATCTGGGACAAAGACAAAGTGTTATCAGACGTCGTCTGGGCCATGCGCGAAACGCAACCTGACGTGGTCGTCAATCGCTTTTTCCACACCACCGTCAGGCCCAACCACGGCCACCATACCGCGTCGGCTATGCTCTCGCTGGAAGCCTTCGACATGGCCGGCCGCAGCGACGCCTACCCCGAACAACTGACGCTGACTCGTCCGTGGCAACCCAAACGCGTGTTTTTCAACACCTCGTGGTTCTTCTACGATAGCCGCGAAGCCTTTGAAAAAGCGGACAAAACCAACCTTTATTCACTCGACCTTGGCGTTTATCTGCCCCTGAAAGGCAAAAGCAACAACGAAGTCGCCGCAGAAGCGCGCTCCATGCACCGCTGTCAGGGCTTTGGCGCTATGAGCACACGCGGCGAAAACCTCGAATGGTTTGATTTCATCAAAGGCGACCGCCCAAAAACCAAAGACCCCCTCAGCGGTATTGACGATACCTGGAATCGCGTTGCAGGCGGCGCGCCCATCGGTAAAATCCTGAAAAAAGTTGAGCAAAACTATCGCCCCGACAATCCTTCGGCCAGCGTACCCGAATTGCTCAAGGCCATGAAATTGATCGAACAATTGCCCGACGGCTACTGGAAACGCGTCAAACTGACGCAAATCCGCGATGTCATTCGCGGCTGCCTGGGCCTTTACCTTGAAACCACGGCCGCCGACCCAACCGCCACACCCGGCGAAACGCTGCAACTCCACATCGAGGCCATCAACCGCAGCGCGCAACAGGTCAAGATAAAATCACTGCGCGTTATGCCAGCCTTGTACGACACGACGCTGCAACTGACGCTCGACAACAACAAGAACATCAGCCTCGACCGCCCGATTCGGATGCCCGCTGATGCCGGCTTTACCGGCCCGTACTGGTTGCAACAGCCTTTCAATATCGGTATGTACGAAGTGCCGCAACAACCCCTGCGCGGCATGCCCGAAACGCCGCGTATCGCCAGGGCTGAATGGATCATTAGCGTGAACGGCGTGGACATTCCCTACCAAACCGACGTCGCCTTCAAAATTGAAGAATCGGCCATTGGTGAAGTCTGGAGGCCTTTTGAGATTATCCCGCCAGCGCTGGTTTCCTTTGGCGAAGCATCGTATATTTTTTCGGAAAACAAAAAGAATGTCACCCTGCGTGTTCGTGCCGGACGCGACAATATTCGCGGCAAAGTATCGCTGAAAACACCATCAGGATGGAAAGCCACACCCGTAAAATCGGTTGATGTGGAATTGCAGCGCGAAGGCCAGGAAACCGAAGTCGTATTCAGCGTTGAAGCGCCGGAAGGCCATACACAGGGCGAACTCGAAGCCAGTGTAGAAGTGGACGGCCGCAGTTATGCCATGCAGATGGTCACCATCAAATATGACCACATCCCGCAGCAGACCGTATTGCTGCCTGCCAGGGTGCATATCGCGCGGACGGACGTTCAGGTGCGCGCCAAAACCATCGGCTATTACGCTGGCGCCGGCGACGATATTCCCGCCGCGCTGCGCCAGATCGGCTGCGAAGTGACCATGCTGCAAGACAAAGACATGGAGCCTGCGCGCCTCCGCCAGTTCGACGCCGTAGTGCTGGGCATCAGGGCTTACAACACAAAAGAAAACCTGAAATTCCACCAGCAGCAACTGTTTGACTACGCCAATCAGGGCGGCACGTTGCTCATTCAATACAACAACAATTTTGACCTGTATGTGAAAGACGCTGAAATGACGCCTTTCAAATTGAAACTCGGCCGGTCAAGGGTCACGGACGAAACCGCAGAAGTGCGTTTTTTGCTGCCGCAACACCCGGCGCTGAATACGCCGAATGCATTGACCGCCAAAGATTTTGACAACTGGGTTCAGGAGCGCGGATTGTATTTCGCCAGCGAATGGGGACCTGAGTTTGCCGCGCCGATTTCCTGCAATGACCCCGGCGAAAAACCGGCCGACGGTTCACTGCTAATTGCGCCTTACGGCAAAGGTCAGATTGTGTACACCAGCCTGTCGTTTTTCCGGGAATTACCCGCCGGTGTGCCCGGTGCGTTCAGGTTGTTTGCCAACTTGATTTCCCTGAAGTAAGGCACACTCATTCAATCAGCAGCCATTTCCCGTGTGGCAGCAGCGTTCATTAGCTGCAACATGGGAAATGGCTGTAAGAATTTACGAAAATTATTAGTTTATTGTAAATCAATAGTTTACAAAAAAAACACACGATTTGTCATCCTGAACGAAGTGAAGGATCTGCGACCCACGAAGCGGAAATACGCACAACTGTTTGACCAGATCCTTCACTTTGTTCAGGATGACAATTTTTTCTGAAAGGGGTTATTCAACCAGCGGATGATTATCAGGAAAGAGTATTAATTGGTGTGAATATGAAAAAAAATTGATCTTTTTTGTTGTTGGAATCAGATTCTCTTCTACTTTAACCGCCGAAAACGAATTTGTTTCCTAACCGTAAAAATCAGCCTTTTCAGGCCCGGTTTTTTACTCTTTTCAACAAAATTTCAATTTCATGTTATACACCCGTTTACACGTATGAGGATGGCTTGAATGTATGGAATCATACAATCAACCCATCCTCCTACCTCACCAAAAAGTTCTTTCCTATGTCGGCCTTTGACACAAAAAAAATCCGCAACGTCGTCCTGTGTGGACACGCCGGAAGCGGCAAAACCACATTTGCCGAAGCCATGCTCTACGAAGCCAAAGTCATTACCCGCCGGGGTACTACCAGCGAAGGCAACACCCAGAGCGATTACACACCACTTGAGCAACAACGCGGCCACTCGCTTTTCGCCAGCGTATTGCACTGCAACTGGAAAGATACCAAAATCAATATCCTCGACACGCCAGGGCTTGACGATTTCGCAGGTGAAGTCGTCACTGCGCTGAAAGTCGCCGATACGGCAGTCATGATGCTCAACGCCCGCAGCGGTGTCGAAGTCGGCACTGAATTGCTGTGGGAATACATCGAAGAATTTGACACCCCGGCGATGTTCGTCATCAATCACCTCGATCACGAAAAAGCCGATTTTGAAGCCACCCTGGAACAAGCGCAAAAACGCTTCGGCAGCCGCGTGTTGCCCTTCCAGTTTCCGGTCAATGCCGGCACTGGCTTCAACGCCATCATTGACGCCCTGCGCATGGTGATGTATGTGTTCCCGGCGGGCGGTGGCAAACCTGAAAAGAAGGACATCCCTGCCGAACATAAAGCCCGTGCCGAAGCCCTGCACAACGCCATCGTAGAGGCCGCCGCCGAAAACGACGAAAGCCTGATGGAACATTTCTTCGAGAGCGGCACACTCAGCGAAGAAGAACTGGCACAAGGCCTGACCATCGGTATGGCCCACCACCAGTATTTCCCCGTTTTCTGCGCCTCCGGCGAAAAAGATATGGGCAGCGGACGTATCATGGGCTTTATCCACGACGTTTGCCCCAGCCCGGCCGACCGCCCCGCTGCTTCCCTCGAAGGCGGCGGCTCGAAGCCCTGCGAAGCCTCAGCGCGCCCTTGCGTGTTCATTTTCAAAACGGTCAATGAACCCAAAGTCGGTCTGGTTTCGTATTTTAAAGTCTATTCCGGTACACTCCGTACCGGCGACGAACTCACCAATGCCGACAACGGCACCGTCGAACGCTTCGGGCAACTTTATGAAAGCGAAGGCAAAAACCGCGACGCCGTCAATGAACTCCGCGCCGGCGACATAGGCTGCGCTGTGAAACTGAAAAGTTCGCACACCAACCAGACACTCAACCCAAAAGGTTCGGAAATCAAGATTGAGCGCATCCATTTCCCTGCGCCGCGCATTCGCATGTCGGTACTACCGCCATCCAAGGCCGATGTTGAAAAAATGGCCAATGCGCTGCACAGTATTCAGGAAGAAGACCCAACCCTGCTCGTCGAACAAAGCATCGAACTCAAGCAGACCATCATTCAGGGTCAGGGCGAAATGCACCTCGACGTAGTGCGCACCAAAGCCGAACAAAACTTCGGCGTTCAACTGCAATTCACGGAGCCGCGCATTCCGTACCGCGAAACGATCACCAAGGAAGT
>JADZBJ010000350.1 GCA_020852155.1 Saprospiraceae bacterium
AAACGCAGAGTACACAGCGTTCAACCACTCAAGATGTTTAACTCCGTGGTCTCTGTGTAGCACTCCGTGACCTCTGTGTTAAATTTCTAACACAGAGAACGCAGAGACAAACGCAGAGTACACAGCGTTCAACCACTCAAGATGTTTAACTCCGTGGTCTCTGTGTAGCACTCCGTGACCTCTGTGTTAAATTTCTAACACAGAGAACGCAGAGACAAAACGCAGAGTACACAGAGTTCAATTACTCAAGATATTTTACTCCGTGGTCTCTGTGTAACACTCCGTGACCTCTGTGTTAAAAAGCATCATCCCGACTGAAAACCGACCATTATGCAGCAATATCATGACTAATCCTGCCCCCCAACAGCGCTTATCGCCAAAAGTCTGGTTACCCAGGTTTTTGGCGATAGCGTATATGTTGTTTCTGGCCGTACTGTCGCTGGATTCGTTCGAAAGCAGCGGTGGTTTTTTCAGTCAAATACTGGCGTTTTTGATGCACCTAATGCCCGTTTTCTGGGTTGGCGCTGTCCTGACGCTGGCCTGGCATTTTAGGCTGATTGGCGGTTTGGTGTTCATGGTTTTGGGTATGCTTTTCACGATTTACTACCATACCAACCGGCATACAGACAGTTTCCTGATGATTTCCATGCCTTTATTCGTGACGGGTATGTTGTTTATTTTTTCGCATACAGAAGATTAGAACTTAGCCCGTGCTGCTGCGACTCACCAAAATATTTCAATTTGAAATGGCCCATGCCCTGCCGGGCTACGACGGGGCATGCCGCCACATTCACGGGCATTCATTTACCCTGGAAGTCACCGTACGGGGGCGGCCATTAAATCAGCCCGGCCACCCGAAAAACGGCATGGTCGTGGATTTCAAGGACATTAAATCCATTGTCAACGAGGCCTTTGTCAAAAAATACGATCACGCGCTGGTACTGCCCGATTCAGTCAGTCAGGAAGTACTCGCCAGCCTCGAATCCGAATTCGGTCATGTGATCGTATTGCCCGTTCAACCCACCTGCGAGCACCTGATCGGCATTTGCGTAAACAGCCTGCGACACGCCCTGCCCGATGGCGTGGAATTGTGGCGTGTGAAATTGTCTGAAACGGCTACTTCTTATGCTTGCTGGCATTTGTCGGATGAATAGTCTTGTTTTTAGAGAGGTTGTTTAAAATTCACTCACTGGCTCAAAAAGCATGGACAATCGGTTGAAATTGGCACTACACGATGCACTGAATGCTTTCGGGCTGCAATCTTCTGAGGCGAAAAATTTATTTTATGAATCCGGGGTCTTGCGGATATATCCCAGGAACGCCGTCTTGTTCTATGAAAACGCGCCCAATGAGCTGGAATACCTGCTTGTTGAGGGCGTCTTGCATCGTTATAATACCGACCAGGACGGGAAGGATATTACGACCGGTTTTTACGCTGGAAATGCCATTGTCACTCCTCATTTTTCACGGACGGTGGGCGGACGAAGTATTTTTGCTTTGCAAGCTTTAACCGATATTGCCGTAGCTGAAATACCTGTCAAGGTATTGGACCAATTACGATACACTCATCCTGAATATCGAACATTTGGTCAACGCGTTATCGAAGCGGAGTTTTCCAGAAATCTGATTAATGACATTGCATTCCGCAGCGGCACGGCGGCTTATCGTCTGGAATTATTCAGAAAAATTTTTCCGGGGCTTGAAAACATCGTACCACACTACCATATCGCTACTTATATAGGCGTTACGAACGTCTCTTTCAGCAGGCTGCGCAGAAAAAAATAACTTCTTATCAAATGATAATTGGATTCAGGCATGTGCATCAGCACATTTGTCTGGTCAATTCCATTATTGCATTATGTTGTCCATTAGCAAATCTTTCAGTCATCAACAGGTTGTACAGTCGGTTCCAAATATCTGGTGGCTCATTACAGGCGTTGCCTTGTATATTGGCGCACACTTATCCTATGGTATTGATTTATTAGGTTGGTTTTTTTGTGTGCCTTTTTTACTCTTTTTACGCAAGGCTTCAAGGAAAAAATCTTTACTTTGGTTCATGTTGGTGCTCTTCATTGCATGGACACTCACAACAGCCAAAATTATCACTCCTCCTATACCATTCGGGCTGGTTTTTTTATTTTCATTGCCCATAGCATTGATACAACTGCCAGGTTACCTGGTGTGGCGTTTTTCAACACGCAGCCAATGGAGTAGTCTGCTGTTTGCATCGGTAATGACCATTATGGAATGGCTGCAATACAGTTTTACACCATTTGCGAGTTGGGGCGTTGCCGCTTACACCCAGTCGAATCATCTGGAAATAATGCAATCGCTCTCATTATTTGGCATGCCGGGATTGAGTTTTCTGATTTACTGGATCAATGCGACCATTGCAGAAAAATTATTGAATGAAAAAGAGGAGCACACCTTAATCCAAACACTGCTGCCATTTTCTATTCTTTTTCTCTTGTTGATTTATGGCTCATTGCGGATTGGTAATTATAGCAGTCACGGTGTTGATACCTTGCATGTCGCCGCTGTAGGTACCGATTCGGAATACAGTGGGCTGCCATTACCTGACGAAAGTCAGAATGCGCCATTGAAAGCCCGCCTGCTGCGGCGCACACGTCAGGCGGCGCAAAACGGCGCATCCATGATTGTCTGGAATGAGGCGGCAGCAGTGATCATGCCTTCAGGTGAGCATAGCTGGATAGACACATTATCCAAAATAGCGAAGGAAAACAAGATTTCACTCATCGCAGCATACGTTGTTCCTGTTTCAACTGAACCTTTTGAGTTTAAAAACCAATATGTGTTCCTGGGCAATGATGGCAATATTCGTCAATACTACCAAAAACATGAACCAGTACCCGGCGAGCCGTCAGTAAAAGGGAAAGAAGCGCTGAAAGTTGAAGATATCGGCGGAGTACTAGTCGGCGGTGCCATCTGCTATGATTATGATTACCCCTATCTCGCAAGGCAATATGGCGACTTAAAGGCTGATATTGTCGTTGTTCCTTCTTCCGACTGGCGTGGCATTGACCCTATTCATACACAAATGGCTGCGTTCAGGGCCGTCGAACAAGGTCACTCTATTATACGCTCTACGCGTTTCGGTCTGTCTGCAGCAATCAATCCGACCGGAAAAATGATTGCTCAAATGAGTAGTTTTGACAACAACGACAAGATTATGCACAGCTGGTTACCCGTTAAACGTCATCCAACGCTGTACAGCATTCTGGGCGATTGGGTAGTTGGACTGGCTTTTACGTTTGTTCTGTTTCAAGTTTTTATCAACCTAAAAAAATCGCCAAAACACTGATAATCAATGTTTTAAAAACTGTTTTTTACACGAATGAAAAATTGCTGACACGATAAGCCTGAGGTAGTGTGCGTTTTAAGCAGGAAAATTTCGTTTTTGAGGCCGTTTATATTTATTGACATGATGATACTGAAACGCCTCTTCCTGATACTCGCAGGCCTGGTTACTATCACGACCGCTGCATTGGCTTGCAGTGCCTGCAAAATCACCATTG
>JADZBJ010000351.1 GCA_020852155.1 Saprospiraceae bacterium
CGTCCGGAAGATTATGCCCTGAAAACGAAGAGCGGCACGGCAAAATACCTGACGAGCATTGGGCTGCTGAATATGAAGCCGTTGGAGGATGGGCCTCAATTGGAGGCGTTGCTGGATATAGCGACAGAAGCATTAAAACGCAAAGGGGATGATGTCCCGACAAGAGAAAAATGGAAGACGATAGTGCGCGAATTTAGAGGGGAGTTTAATGCTATTAACATACCGGAGTTCCAGCGTGCAGCGCTTGATAAAATTCGCATTGACGGTAGTGATGCTATCGCTGAGGCTCTGATCTGCGGGTACGTTTACCCGGTAGTTGAAAAAACGGAAGAACAGGATAATCATAAAATCCTGCCCCTCAACGGCCTTTACCGCATCAAAATCGAATTAGACGACGACCTCGATCCGCGCAGTGAAAAAACGCGACAACGCATCACCCGCCGCGTACTCAATCGCCTGAATGCCGACCGCGGTTTGTGTCAGGATTTTACACCGCCGCTTTTCGTTCAAAACTGGCACTACTGCCTCTGTCTTGACCTGGAGGTAGATCCAAACATGAACGAGCAACAGGTAGCCGCCAACGTCTTGCACCGCATTCAGGAGTTTATCGTACCGACGGTGCGTTTTTATAATTTTAAGGAAATGCGCCAGAAAGGGCTGCCGTCCGACGGTATTTTCAATGGCCCTTTGCTGAAAAACGGTTTTATCCACGACGACGAACTGAACGCTGCCGAGAAACTACCGCTTTTCATTTATCGCTCCGACCTGCAACGCATCGCTGCCGAAACGCCTGGCGTACTGGATGTCCGCGACCTGCGCATCAAAACGCCCAAGCCTAACGGCGAATACAGTGATGCCTGGCAAATCGAAGTGAAACACCCCGACATGCCTAACCTCAACGGTCAGCGCATGTTCAAGCCTTTGCTTGACGCTTGCTGCGCCAAAGTGCACATCCTGCGCGACGGCATTCGGCAGACCATCACCGGGCAGCCCCTGGCCGATGCGTATAATACTTTGCGGCTGTCTCAACAGGCCATAGGCAGCGGCGAACGCGGCGGCCCGCAAGCGCCCACAGGCATCTATCGCCCCGACCTGAGTGAATACCACAGTGTGCAATACGACCTGCCGGAAGTTTATGCCGTGGGTCGCAACCTGCCGCGCCCCGAACAAGCGCACCTGAGCCGTCAGTTGCAGGCGTACCTGATGTTTTACGATCAGATTCTGGCCGGTTATCTGGCCCAGTTGGGCGAAGTGAAACGCCTGTTTTCCGTCGAGCAAAATGCCGACGACCCGACACAGGTATTACAAACCCTGTTCGATGCGCCCGGCGCTATGGAACTCATGGGCGATTTTGCCAGAATGATATTCCCGGCCAGTGCCGCCGGCGCTGTCGGCATTGCTGTGCAACCCGCCATTCAGGATATTGAGCATAAAATCGAAGCCATTTCATTAAAAATAGCAGAAATACTGGCCAAAAACGCGGATGCTGACGTCAGCGCCCTGGAAGCGGAAATTACAGCCCTCAACGCCGAAAAAGCATCGCTGGGCCAACTGTCCACGAAAATAGAGCCGCTGATCGGGCAAACATTCGCGGGCCTGACCGCCCTCCGACTGGCTTTGTCTGAAAAAATGGGCGAGCGGTATTTCAAAACCTATGCGCGATACGCGGAAGAGGACGTATGGAATGCATTTATTGCCGACCCGTCCAACAACATCACCACCGAGCTCGGTTTGATGGCCGACCCGCCAGCGCGTCGTCAGGATCGCCGGAACCGCCTGCTTGACCACTTGATCGCTCGTTTTGGTGAATCGTTTTCTACCTACGTGGCCACGCTCACCCGCGCCGACGCCGACCCGGAAGACAATCCGTGGCGTCAGGATTTCGGGCAATACCTGCAAGGCAAGGCCGAATTTTTGACCAGCATTCCGGCGCTCGGCGCAAACCGGGGCCGGGGTTTCAATTACCGCCTGATGAACGACTTGCGCCAGCCAGCCGTTTGGGACACCACGGACAATATTTCCGGGCTGCATCAACGCGCCTGTGCACTGCTGGGCATACGGACAGATTTCCCAAGCCGAACCCTCTTGGGCGAACTGCCTTATCGGCTGGAAATCACGCCGCGCAACAACCGCCAGGGGCCGCCCAATTATGTCGTTCAACTGTTTTACCGCAGCAATGCCAACGGTGAAAACCCTTTCGATAACGCTGCCATTTTAAGCACCAAGCCGTTCAAGTTAAAATCACAAGCCGAGACTGCGCGTACGGATTTATACCAGAAACTCGACACACCAGGCTTGTTCAAAGAGCGGGATATTGACGGCGAAAGTGATTTTGTGGAATTGTATTTCGATTACGAAGTCGGCAAATATGACTTCCATTCGCGCCCGATGCCCGTGGAAAGAACAGGCGAAATGATTAACCAACTGGATGCCCTGCTGACGCCGCCGGCGGCCTGCGATCGTGAAGGCTGTCATTTCATCGAACACATCCTCCTGCGCCCCGACGACGAATCGGACGACGTCCTGACTATTTCCACGGGCAGCGATGTCCATGAAATGACGACCGACCCATACTCTTTCTGGCTGACCGTGGTGCTGCCCAAGGAAGCAGGCCGATTCCGCTATGAAGATTTTCGAAACTATACCGAACAGGTGTTCCGGCGCGAAGCGCCCGCGCACATTGCCCTGCGTTTTTGCTGGCTCACCCGCGACGAGTTGCTGGATTTCGAGCCGCTGCTGGAAGCCTGGCTCGAAGCCAAAGCGCGTTGCCAGCCCAACGACTGCCAGGTGACGGAAAAAGCCAATGCCCTGATCCTTTGGATGAACGGCCACACCTGCGATTGCGGCAAACCACCGGAAAGTCTGTCGCCTTGTGAAAACCTACCGCAGACACGACGCCTTCCTTTGGCGATAATGCATACACCGATCAATACGTCGAACCCAAAAAACGGTTTGTGATCGGCAAACAAGGCTGAAAAAGCCAATATCTTACAAAAAACCGAACCCAATTGGATTTAATCGAATCATCGAAAAAATCGAACCCATCCTAACGTCATGGCCAAAAAGAACGCCCTTTCCGCTCCGCCGCCCGGTGATAATTCAGCCCTGCTCGATGCCTATTTCGCAGCCGTAAAAGTTTTGCGCGACCAACCCAACCGGCTCAACGGAATGCCGCTGGGCAAGGAAATATTCGGAGGTTTTGACACCCTCGAAAACTACCTGCGCGCGCTGGATGCGCAGGTCAATACCGATGCTGCCACGCTGGCGGCGCTGGAAGCCCTGTTGCGCCAGTACGAAGCGTTATTGCTGCGCCTTCAAAGTATTGACTTCGATGCCCTGAACCCCGATCGCATTCGTCAGCAAGTGCTGGATGCACTTTCAGGATGGCAGCAACGCATGGAGGCCGACCTCGCCAACCTGCGCAGTAAAAACGACCAGCAGGACGCACGCCTCGACAGCCTGGAACAACGCCTGAAGGCCATCGCCGATACCCTGGCCGGTATTGATTTCGAAGGATTAAAACCTGAAAAAATCCGCCAGCAAATCCTCGACGCCCTCGCGCCGTGGCGCAGCGAAATCGGCAATGCCATCATTGCGTTACAAACGCAGATGCGCGACCTGATCGGCAAATTCGAAGCCCTTAATGCCGAAGTGGCGCGCATAGCCAGCCTGTTGCAGGGCGTGGATTTCGATGCCCTGAAACCCGAAAAAATCAAACAACAGGTACTCGACGCCCTTAACGCCTGGCAGCGACAAATCGAAAGCGACCTCAATGCACTGGCCACTCGCCTGACTACCCTGGAAACCTGCTGCAAAAACGTCGAAGCCAACCTGACGCAGCACGACAACCAACTGAAAACCCACAGCGACGACATCCTCAAACTGAACAACGACCTGAAGGCGCTGTCCGAAGAAGTCAATCGCATCATTGCCAAAGGCGGCGTTGATCCTGAAGACATCAAAAACCGCGTGCTGGCCGCACTCGAAGCCTGGAAAACACAAGTCAACAGCGACATCAGAGCGCTGACTGACCGCCTGATGACCGATGAAAAAACATTAGGCGACCACACGCGCGCCATCGCCGATCTGGAACGCAAAATAGCCGAACTCATCGCCAACCCGCCCGGCGGCGGCAATGGCGAACCCGTTGACCTCGAAGCCCTGAAAAACAGCGTCCTCGATGCGCTCAAGGACTGGAAAAACGACGTGAATCGCCGACTTGGCGAACACGACGCCAAACACCAGACAACGGCCACTCAAATCACTGACCTGAATAATCGCTGGCAAACCATCCAAAGCCAGTTGAGTGATTTGCAGAAAATCCGCCCGGAGTTGAGCAGTGAAATTGCGCAACTCAAAAACTTGCTGGAAAACCGGATTTCCGCCGCCGAGCAAAAACATTCGGCCTTGCAAATTCGCCTGGAAGCCGAAGTAAAACGCCTCGACGCGCGCATTGACGCCATTAAAACCACCGGCGTTGATCCGGCGCAAATCAGGGCCATCATCGAAGCCGAATTCAATGCCTGGAAAACAGAAATCATCACGCGTTTCGAACGCGACGAAGCAGAAATCCAGGCGCTGAAAAATGCCCTGCAAGCCCTGGCCGACCGCGTGTTAGCCCTCGAAACAAAGGGCCTTGACGTGGAAAAAATCCGCGAGTTGATTCAAAAAGAACTGCAAATCATCCAGCAAACCAGCACCGAACTCATCCGCAAACTGGAAGAGCGCATCGTCGTGCAACGCAAAATGCTGGAACAATGGCAAATTGAAGTCCTCAACCGCCTCGCAGCCGATGAAGACCACCTCGCTCGCCTTGCACTGGCACTCGACGCCCTGCGTTTGCGCGTGGACGGACTGCAACAAGCGGGCGTTGATCCCGACAAAATCCGTACGATCATCCTCGAAAGCATTGCCGAATGGCAAATGATCGTCAACAATAGTCTGGAGGTCAACAGCAAGCATATCCAGTTGCTCAAAGACCACCTTGATCGCGTATCCGCCGACCTCGATGCGCTTTCCAAGCGAATGCCCGATGCCGCTACGTTACAACAGCGCATCCTGGAAATGCTCAAATCCTGGCAAACGGCGCTGGAAAACAGCGTTTCGGGCCTCGACGGGAAAGTCGGCAAAGCACAAACCGACATCGCGCAATTGCGCATCGAACTGAACGACCTCATTTCGCGCGTCAATCAGATCATCCTGACCGGCGGCACATCTTCGGATATCGAAAAACGCATCCGCGAAGCGATTTTAAGCTGGGAGCAAAAACTGAAAAGCGAACTCGACGCCATCCGCCAGCGCAACGACGAAGACCGCAAGGGTTTGTTGCAACTGCGCAGTACCCTGGACGCCTTGCAGGAACGCGTACGCCTGATCGAAATCCGGGATTTTGTCAGTGAAGTCAAAGCCGCGCTCGAAACGACGTTTAATGAAATCCGCGGACTCGCCAATCAGGCGCTTCAGCGGGCCAATGCCGTCGGCGACGAACTCGACAAACTCACCCGAAAAGGCGGCGCACTGGATGTCCTTGAAAAGCAGATTCATCTGTTGGCCGATCAATTGAAAACCAAATTAGATGAAAAACAGGTGCGCGCCCTGCTCAACCCGATCAGCGAAGACATTCAATCGCTGCGGCTGTGGGCTGAAAAGCAGGTCAAACTGCTTACCAACAAGCACCTCGGACAAGAGGAAGCCCTCGAAGACCTGCGCCTGGCCGATGAAAATATCAACAAGCGCATAGATCAGGCCCTGCTTGAAACGGGTCAGGCCATTCAAAAAGAAACCGACCAGCGCAAGGACGCCGACGAGCGCCTTGAAAAACGCCTGGATAAAAACACCGGCATCCTGAACGACAAAATTGCCGATGTAGATCGCCGGTCTGACGCACGCCTTGACCTCGTGGAATCCCGCCTGAATGCCGACGACCGCGACGACAAGGCCATGGAAACACGCCTTCGCGCCGCCATTGGTCAGGAAGGCCGGGAACGCTCGGACGAAGACGAAAAAATCCGCGAACGCCTCGACGATTTGCAGTCGCAGATTGACAACTGGAAGCCCGATGAAAGCGGCGACGTGGCCGATCGTTTGGCGCGTCGTTGCCTGAATGGCCGCGGCATCATCTGTGGCTTTGACGTTTGGCATGGCCGCAAATTCACGATTTACGTCGGCCCTGGCGCAGGCGTCACCTCCGACGGCCACCTGATGATGTGGCGTAGTACCACGCATTTCACGCATTTCAAAACATTTGACAACGCCGAGGCATATCCGTTTTTTGTAGAAAAAACAGATAAAAAAGGCCAGAAAAAGGCTTTCAAGGTTTGGCAACTCGTCGCTGAAACAGAAGACGAAACCCAACCGGGCGTGGCGCCGCTTTCGCCGCAAAAACGCGACGAACTGGATCGGCCATTTATCCAGAACAAGATCGTGATAGCCATCCTGCCTGACGAAATGCACCCTTCGCCGCAGGAAGTCACGTTCGTACTCATGCACCGCGACGATGCCGTGGCTGCCATGTACCGCCGCCACGAGTTGCAACTCGAAGTAGCCGCTCACCCCGACGATGATTTTCTGTACCACGAGCCGCACAGTCCGCTGGATGAACTTTCAACCGAACGCGATATTCGACTGGCTTTGCAGCCCGAACTTTCATTGGCTGAAATTCCGCTGCCGCGCTTCGGTTTTCATCAGCCTGACGATTGTTCGCCGATGGACATTGAGGCTACGGATTTTCCGCATCCCATAGAAGATATTGGGGCGTTGTTCATCCATTATTCGGGCATTTGTTCCGACGTTTTCCGAAAGGTTCAAAAGGAAATGGGCCGTGTGACAGAAATGTATCACCGTCTGTTATTTCCGCAATTTTCGGAAACGCATTTTCAAAAAGCCCTTGACGTACTCGACGAAAAATGGACGGATTATCAGTCTTTTTGTAAAATCAATGCCACCAACCCAGAACTGGATGCCCGGCATTTCATTCAATATTTTTACGATTGGGCGCGCGACCTGCTGGCTGCTTACCACGAACTCCGCACTGAATTGTTGCAGCTCATGGCGGCTTGTTGCATACGCGACGAAAACGACCCGCGCGCGCAACACCCCCGCCACCTGATGCTCGGACTGGCCATGCGCGACGAACACGACGGACTGGCTTCGCCGCTTCGACACGAATTTGCGCAACCGCCCATTTACAACGGCAATGCGGCGCGACTGGAAACCTGTCGCCTGTATTTCAAGCGCTGGTTTTTGCTCCTCAGCGGGTTTGTCCTGCCGGTGCATCCCGACCCGGATATCAACCCGGTTTGTCATCGCGACGAAGACGGCGAGTATCCGATTTTGCCGGAGTACGATCAGTTGAAAATCACGCCCGGACGCGGTTATTTCCATGCGTTGAGCCGCCAGAGCATTCCGTTTTACTACCTCGTTTCGCTGGGTACGCAATCGGTGCATCGCTACTGGGATTATCGGCGCAGCAAAACGGCCTCCGAGCACCAGCATTTGTGCTACCACGCGAATGACAGTTCGGAGAGTTACAGCGCGTTGCCGCATGTCATCCGGCCGTTGCATTATTCGCTGGATGGTTACGATTTTTACCGCATCGAAGGGCATATTGGCAAGAGCGAAGTAAAAATTCGCGGGCCGTTCAAGGAAGGCGAGGCGGTTCCGACCTACGGAGTCGTGAAGGCGCTGGAGTTTTTAGTGAAAAAATACAACCTCGATTTTGATGTAAAACCCGTCAAGATCACGGAATTGCAAACCCTGGCAAAGCCGCAACCTTATACCCTTGGCACAGACCAGAATCAGGTATCTGCTTATTCATTTGATCTGTCATACCTCGGCGCCGAGCATCTGGCGGGCGTCCCCAAAGGCGGAACGTTTGTGTTGGTGACCGACGATGCCGGGAAGGTGCTGGCTGATTTTGCTTTGCCTTATCGGTTCTGTGAAAAGAATATTGAAACGACGCCAACGCCCGTTTGTGGTCTGCAATTGGATGTGCGCCCGGCGGGGCCTTGCGACGGCAGCACGATGAATGTCAACTTTACGGTTGAAGCGACCAATCCTGTTGGGAAAAATTTCAAACTATTCGACGGGTCTGCGGAAATGAGCGGCTCTCCTTTTGCCTATCAGCCGGGCGGTAAAACCGTTGTCACACTAATCTTGTCGCCCGACGGGCGAGAACACACTTATACCGTTGTGGATGATACCAATCCAGAGTGCAAAGCATCGATGAAGGTTACCCTGCCTGTTTGTGATTGCCAGATAAAAATTGAAGAAGTCGGACGAGAAGTTACCACTCCTGGGCAGCAAGTTCTCATTCGTTTCAAAGTCAGTGCTAACAAGTTTGCTGGGCGTAAGGCATTTATCGTCACTTTCGATAATGAACCACCTGCGACCATGAATTATACGGGCGATGAAACTGCGGTCGAACACGTCTTTCCGATAGACCGTGGAAATCATAACGTTACGGTTCAGGATACTATTCAAACCAACTGTTCGACTAAACTGGAATTCAATACGAATAGTAACCTTAGTTGACAGTACTTGAAATTCCGCGTTCTTTTTTACCACTAAGACACGGAGAATTGACTCGATTGATTCGATTAAATCCGATTGATTCGATTGAAAGCCAAGAGAATCCGCGTAAATCCGTAAACATCCGCTCAATCCGCGTTCTTTTTTACCACTAAGGCACGGAGGAACACGACGAGACACTAAGTTTTAGAATCCGCGCAGATCCGTAATTATCCGCGTCATCCGCGTTTTTTACCACTAAGACACGGAGGAACACGAAGAGACACTAAGTTTTAGAATCCGCGTAAATCCGTAAACATCCGCTCAATCCGCGTACCCATGGTCCACCGCATTCACCATCAGATACTCGAACTCGAACTGCCTCGCGAGGCGGGCGCGATTGCCTTGCAGCGCCGTGCCAGCCGGATATTTCAGGAGCAGGTTTTGCCGCGGCTTGACGCTGCATTCAGCCGGATTGCGCCGACTGATCGAGTGGTGCGCATCCAGGAATTGACCGTCGATCTGGGCAATATTGGCGAGGCCGGATGGGAAGAAGCGTTCGTTGAGGCTTGTGTTTCGCAGATCAGCCAGCAGGTGGCCGAATGCGCTTTTGAGGTACGGCCCAACCAGGCTGGCAACGTGGAAAACATCAGTCGGGAAGCCTCCAGCCTGGAGATACTCCGTTTTTTTCTGGAAAACGGTTTTATGCCCTGGTTTGCCAGTGGTATGACGGTGGCGACACTGGAAAATGAAATTCAGGCCGCAATATCGATGCAGGAAGGCGCCGTTCAGACAACAACGTTTACGCAGCAATTCAGTCCAGCAGAAAAACAGCGCTGGCGACAGTTTTTCCAGCGTAATCCTGCGGCTTTGAAACGCTTGGTTTGGCAGTTCCGTGCGCCGTTTTCAATGGCAATTTTTGCCAGCGTGCTGGACATTCCGGAAACGGCGTTGGCTGAAG
>JADZBJ010000352.1 GCA_020852155.1 Saprospiraceae bacterium
GAAAAATGAATAAACACTTGGTGTTTTCAGTTTTTTGAGACTGAAAATGATCGGAATATGGAAAATTTGCCTGGAAGGAGCATCTACAAGGTATTAATCCGGGTAAGTTTTCCGTATTTTGTGTGAGCGTTCAGAAAACTATGTTGGGAGCAATATGATTCCTAATTTATTGAAAGTTTGTTGGGTTACACTTACTTCGAAGGTTGTTTTGTCACTTTTTTGAGCCCAAAAAAGTAACCAAAAAAGGCTTGGCTGTATAGAAATGCAACGACTTCGCCGCCAAAAAAGCGCTAAAAATGACCTTTTAAAAAAAACTCGCCGGTTGGGATATTCGGGGGCAGGCCCCGAATCCACCCACTGGCTCGAACAGTTTTTTAAAAGGCCATTTTTGCCTGCGGCACGCGTTTTTTCGGGTCGAAGTCGGCATTTCTATAAGGCCGGTTAACGTAGCGTAAAGGCTTTATGGCTAATTGACATAGTTTTTGAACCCTATAATCCTGTTGAAGCAATACAGCATATTGTGCCACTTGCTCAGGCGGAAAACCAATTTTGAAAACCAAATCATGCTTTAAATCCGGCAAATCCTGATATGAACTACATCATTTTTGACCTTGAAGCGACTTGCTGGGAAAACCAGCCGCCGGGTTACGTACAAGAGATTATTGAAATTGGCGCTTTTAAGGTCAATGCTTTCGGTGAAGTCCGTGGCAAATTCAATCGCTTCATCCGCCCGACGGTACACCCTGTTTTGTCGCCTTTTTGCCGGCAACTGACCAGCATCGAACAAACGGATGTAAATCGCGCCAAATATTTCCCTGAAGTCATAGAAGAATTTTGGAACTGGGGCCGGATCGAAGAAGAAGACTACCTGCTTTGTTCCTGGGGCAATTTCGATCGCAGAATGTTCGTGCAGGATAGCCGCTTGCACCGCATGGATCATTTATGGGCCGAAAGACACATCAACCTAAAAGAACAATACACCAAAATGAAGCGCCTTCGTTCGGGTATTGGCCTCAAAAAAGCCGTTGAAAAGGAAGGCATTTTATTTACCGGAATACATCACCGCGGCATTTCCGATGCGGAAAACCTCACCAAGATTTTTCTAAAATTTTTAGGCTCCTGGAGCCTGTAACCATGCTACGAACCGACCACTTGAAACACCTGGAACACCAGGTTTTTGACCTGTGCATCATTGGCGGCGGCGCATCCGGCGTCGGGGCTGCTTTGGATGCGGCTTTGCGCGGCATGAAGGTGGTTTTAATTGAAAAAAACGATTTTGCCGCCGAAACCTCTTCGCGCAGTACCAAACTCATTCACGGCGGAGTTCGCTACCTTGAACAAGCCATTAAAAACCTGGATTTTGCGCAATTGCGCCAAGTGCGCCACGGGCTGGCCGAACGACATACCGTTTTGCGCAACGCTCCGCACCTGACACGTCCGCTGGCCCTGGTTACGCCCGTTTCCACCTGGATAGAGGGCCTTTATTTCAGTATCGGCCTGAAAATGTACGACTGGTTTGCGTCAGGCAAAGACACACTGCCCGGCAGCAACTGGCTCACTAAAAAAGAAGCCCTCGACCGACTACCTGGTTTGTCTAAAAAAATGCACAGCGCGGTTTTGTATTACGACGGCCAACTGGACGATGCCCGATACGCACTGGCGCTGGCGCAAGCGGCTGCACAAGCGGGCGCGACCGTGCTGAATCATGCCGCCGTTACTGGATTTCAAAAAGACGTTTCCGGCAAGTTAAAAACGGCGTTGGTGACAGATCAGTTGACCAATTCAACCTTTCAGGTTAATGCACGAGCGTTCCTGAATTGTTGCGGCCCATTTGCCGATACCATTCGGATGATGGCCAATCCGCACGTTTCGCCGCGCATCAGGCCTTCCAAAGGTGTGCATATTACCTTGCCGGCGGACGTAACGGGGAGTATTTCAGATGCTATTCTTATTCCTAAAACCTCCGACGGGCGGGTAGTTTTTGCCGTTCCTTTTGCCGGAAAACTCATCGTCGGCACGACGGATACAGAGATAAACGACCTTCACGAAGAACCGGCCGCCAATGCTGCGGAGGTTGATTTCCTGTTGGAAACTTTGAATCGTTACCTTGAAAAACCGGCGCTAAAACATCAGGTTTCTGCTGGTTTTGGCGGCTTGCGTCCGCTGATTTCGGCCAAAGCCGAACCGGGAACATCCACCAAAACCTTGTTGCGGGATCATGAAGTTGAACACGATGCTGTTTCCGGCCTGGTTAGTTTGATGGGCGGCAAATGGACGACCTATCGTCTCATGGCCCGCGATGCCGTGGATGCCGTTTGTCAGCAAACGGGCTGCGACAACCCGTGTATTACCGAGGAACATTACCTGCCCGGCGCTGTCGGCTGGTCGGCGGATTTGCCGGAAGAGTTGAAGCAGGAATTCGGTGTATCGCTGGCGACGGCCAGGCACTTGTCGCACAATTATGGTTCGCTGGCCAGAACGGTCATGGCTATGACTGCCAACTTCCCGGAGGGCAAGGAATTGATTTTGCCCGATTTTCCTTTTTTGAAAATTGAAATTGCATACGCCGTTCAACATGAAATGGCCTGCACCTTGCGCGATTTTCTGGCGCGTCGTATTCGACTGGAATTGCTGGACTGGGAAGCGACCATTCGTGCCGTGCCCGTCGTGGCTGATTGGATGGCTAAAGCATTAGGCTGGACAGACTTACAGCGCGAACAGGCAGCACAGGCGTACCTTAACCTGTTGAAAGGCTTTCAGGCCAATCTTCAGCAAAAACAATAAGGTAGGGCGTAGAATATTTCCCGCAGATTTTGCAGAAAATCTGCGTTATCTGCGCTTTTAATCTGCGAAATCTGCGGGAAATTTAAACTACTCCTCCTCTTTTTCCACAACAGTTTCCATGTGCTGGCTAAATATTTCAGTCAAACGCTTTCAGTTCGCCCCTGACGGTTTGGTCGAAGTTGGTCTTGGTGATCCCGGCGACTTGTTTCAGGACTTCAAAAAAACGGTCATCCGATTCTCCGCAAGAAATCAGTTGCATGACTTTTGCAAATCCGTGCTCTCGTTCGATTTTTCTCATGATCACGGCTGAGATCGGATATTTGATCGGAATCGGGTATTTTAACGTGATATTCTTTTCGAAAACCTCCAGGAGAGAGGTCTGCGGATTGTTTTTGGCGTAATCGCGGAGGTATTGAAATACCTGTTTGCTGCTTTCACCCCAATAATCTGTCTGGACAATATTGTAGCCTTCCTCTGCCGTCCAGTTGCGCAGGCTGTCGGGCAGCAAGACGTCAAAATAGCCGTGTGTCAAATCGTGTTTGTATTGATCTGAATTGGTTCCGGACAAGAAAAGTCCTTTTTTCGCATCGAATGAACCTGACCTGACCTCGCCATTGCGCAACAGGTCATAATCAATGCCCATCAACTGATACACTTCCTGAATGTCCTGGCATTTATAATATTTGAATTGCAGCGGGTCCGTACCCAGCCTGTTGGCCAATGTCGTGTTATACCGATCAAAATCAAGCGCAGTTGCACGGTTGAAGTCATTTTTATAGTAAAACTCAATGTTACCGATGCGCTGCGAAGTCCAGTGCCGGGTGTTTTGCTCAAACGGGCAATAAAACCTGAATTTATCCTGATAAGGCTGTGCGAGCAAATGCACGATTAACCTTTGAATGATCTGCTTTTCCGGCGAAATGCCTGCATAGGTCAGCGTGATTTTCCAGGATTTATCGGGCTGTAAAACCACGTTGGTCAAGTGGCATTTGAAAAAGGCGGTATCGTTGTATCGCTTGCTGTTTTCAATCTTGTTGAAAATGTCAAAGAAGTCTTTGTACTTCACGTAGTGCTCCGCTTCGACGACGGTTGATTGTGGCAGATTATTGTTCTTTTCCTGAAGAAACAATTCCAGGCTGCTCAACAGGCTTTTTCTGACGATGCTGTCTTGTGGAAGTTTAATCTGCGGCGTCA
>JADZBJ010000353.1 GCA_020852155.1 Saprospiraceae bacterium
ATTACAGCCGTAGGCCACACCTGCCGAAGCACCGTCAGTGCCACGTGGCGCAGCACCCGCGCCGATCATGGCCGTACCGTGTCCGCATTGGTCGTGTGGCGTTTCGCCGGGGCCTGTGAGCGTGACGAGTTTGTTGATGTTGCGGCCGCCGGAAAAGCCTTGAGCAAAATCGTCGCCGAGGTTTTCCTGATCGTCGCTGGCGCCAGTGTCCACCCACATCACGGTTACGCCTGCGCCGGTTGAGTTAGCCCAGGCTTGATTGATTTTGTGAAATGAATGATTCCACGATTGCTTGCAGCCCGGCGTGATATTGGTGTAGTCCACGTTGACCACCAGGCCGGTATTGCCGTTGTTATTGTCGCAACCGGAGCCGCCGGAAGAACGATCAGCCGACTGAGTGGTCATGAACGGTTCATAACCGATGGGTTCGGCATAGCGCACCACCGATGACGCGCGAAGCAGCGCGATGGTCGCCGGATTGCGCACGTACAACTCCATAAAAGGCAGTACGCCGTTTTCCTGAAAGGCAAATAATTCTTCCTCCCGCAGCGTGGGGTTGGACAGTCGTTCTGAATTCAGCACCAGTTCCAGCACCTCCTTGCGGGCATCGCGCCAGGCAGATGATTGCAGGTCAATCTGATTCAGGCGTTGTTCGATATTTTTTTCGTTAGATGGTTTGTAACCGACCGACAGCACATAATCGGAGTTGGACAAGGCCGTCCAGACTTGTTCGTCAGACGCCCAGGCCCATAAAAATTCGCCTTTTTGCAGTATCGTCTGTTGAATGTACTGATCCAGTTGAGCAGGGTCAGGCGGCGTGTTCGGGGCGACATTCGTTGTGTTGACATCCTGTTTCCGGCAGCTGTACATAGCTGTCAGAAGCAATGCCATGAGGAGTAAATGTTGACTTTTCATGTGAAGGACAGGTGTTAAATAAAATTTTGATTGGGCAAAACTAACGATCAAGTCTTTAATATTTCAACTTTATTAAATTTTGACATGATAAATAACAAAAACCCAACCTGAAACCAAAGCCCCATTGAACAACTACCGATAAAGCCTTGTCAAGCCATTTTAGTGCGCATAGGGTATTTTTATGCGCTTGCGGCTACCTTCGCGCCTTAAAATTCCGGTTAAGATCTCTGACAAGACCAATTCAGGCTAACATGGTGATAACTCGTTGATAATTATCATATTAGCACAAGATCAAATAACCCTTTTCAGAAAAAATTGTCATCCTGAACGCAGTGAAGGATCTGGTCAAACAGTTGTGTGTATTTCCGCTTTGTGGGTCGCAGATCCTTCACTTCGTTCAGGATGACAAACCGTGTTTTTTCTTTACAAACTATTGATTTACAACAAATTAATACATTTTCGTAAATACTTAGAGGTTGTTTAAATTTCACTGCTGGATTCAAAAAGAGCAGATTTTGGCGATAGCCGATCCTTGTTTTTCGGGGTGAAGCGGGGATTTCAGCCTGAAAAACAAAAGAAGGATGGCGGCAAAAGATGCCTTTTTGAGCCAGTAAGTGAATTTTAAACAACCTCTTACAGCCATTTTCCATATTGCAGCCAATAAACGCTGCTGCCACATGGGAAATAGCTGATGATCACATCAGACTTATGCAACATCGTTTTCTATATTTTTTCGCGGCAACCGCCGGCATGTTGTTGTGGCACTGCGCCAGGGTCGGTCAACCGCAAGGCGGCCCCAAGGACACAACCCCGCCACGCTTGGACACGCTGCGCAGCACGCCCAACTATCAGGTCAATTTCAATGCACGCAGCCTCGAACTTTACTTCGATGAGTGGCTGAAACTGAGCGACCCGGCCAATCAGATCCTGATCTCTCCCCCGCTGGTGAAACGCCCGACTGTAACGCTCCGGGGCAAGCAAGTGAGCATCGAGTGGGCCGATAAGGAAGTACTGCGCCCTAACTCGACCTATACCGTTCAGTTTGGCACGGCCATCAAGGATTTTCACGAAGACAATCCGACCAAAGACCTGAAATATGTCTTCAGCACCGGCTCTTTCATTGACACATTGAGCATGGCGGGCAGGCTGCAAAATTCACTAACCAGCGATCCGGTGGCCGACATGAGTATTGCGCTGTATGACAACCTGCAAGACAGTATTATCCGCAAGGAAAAACCGTATTATATCACCAAAACCAACGCCGAGGGCCAGTTCAGGTTTTCTAACCTGAAACCCGGCTCATTCAAACTGGCGGCATTTGAAGACAAAGACCAAAATCAACTCTGGAGCGGCGAAGGCGAACAACTGGCGTTCTCGGATAGCGCTATAGCCATTGCACCCGGTAAAAGTCCGGTGGCGAACCTGCGTGTTTTCAAAAATCAGCCGCGCATGCGCGTGCTGGAACGCCGCACCAACCGCTACGGTCAAATTCGGCTGTCTTATTCGGTCACACCCGATTTTCCGGTTGCCATTACTGCCGTCGAGCCAGTCGAAGGCTTGACCTGGAAAAGCGAACGCATTCAGGATTCTATCGCGATCTGGTATGATTTACCCGAAAGCGTCAAGGAATTTTCGTTGCTGGTCAATGGCGATACCGTGGCGGTCAAGACGCCCGACCGCGCGGCTTTTTTGAATACACGAAAGGCAAATTACGCCGACGCAGTTCCGTCAGCGCCCAAGCGCGGGCAAAAACCGACGCCGCAGGCAGCACCGGCTTCCAGAACGCAAAACGTAGCGGCTGGCCAACCGGCGGTTTTACTGTTCGATGCGCCAATTGTCAGCGCAGACACTTCCAAATGGATATTGACTGTGGATTCCACGCGCATTCAGGCATTTTCCGTGTCTAATGACAGCAGCAACAGCGCCCGGCGCGCCTTGAAACTGGCCGCCACCTGGAATGGCGATCGCCAGCATCAGTTGTTGCTTTTGCCCGGCGCGGTGAGCGATATTTGGGGCAAAACCAACGAAGACACCCTCCGAAGGTCATTCAACGTTATCGCTTCGAAATCGTTGGCCACACTCAACCTGAGTATTCCGGGCCTGAAAGCCGGACAACAATATGTGCTACAATTACTCAATGGTCAGGCACTGGAAGCCGAACGCGTATTCATCGCTACCGGAAATGACGACCGACAGATTTTCCGAAACATGAACGCCACGATCTATACCGCACGCCTCATCACCGACACCCGCCCCAACGGCCGCTGGGACACTGGCAGTTATTTCGAACACCGCCAACCCGAAGAGGTCATCAGTTATAAACTCGAAACCCTGCGCTCCAACTGGGAACTCGAAGCCACTTTTAACGTGGATACAGACCAGGGGAAAACCCGCAAAAAGCAATAAAGGGTGGAGGGTAAAAGGCGGAGGGCGGAAGGTAAAAGTGAGGGCGAAGCCAATGAAACAATCCTGAAAATCCTAAAATCCCGGAAATCCTGATAAAAGAACGCCCCCTCCTTTTTCCCGTAGAAAAAAGAGGGGGCGTAACAGTGGTTTTTTGCCGCTTATTTTCGGCAATTAGATTTGTTGCGACGGGACTGGTCAAATAGCGCCCCGTCGCAACGTCTATTATTGGAGCACCAGATCGCTGCGTTCAGACATCATCTTGCGAATATTAATGAGTGCGTAACGCATACGGCCCAGGGCTGTATTGATGCTGACGCGTGTCAGCGAGGCGATTTCCTTGAAACTCATGTCGGCGTAGTGGCGCAGGATTACGACTTCGCGCTGTTCTTCCGGCAGGGCATCCACGAGTTTGCGGATGCGGTTGTGTGTTTCCGAGCGCATGATTTGCGTTTCGGGGCCATCGTCGCTCAGGCGCAGCACATCGAAGATGTCAAAATCATCCGTTGGGTTGATGTGCGCACGGCGTTTGTTGCGGCGGTGGTAATCCACACACATGTTGTAAGCGATACGCATGGCCCATTGCACGAATTTACCTTCGTGGTTGTAACGGCCCTTGCGGATCGTATCAATGATTTTAATAAAGACTTCCTGGAAAATATCTTCTGCCAATGCGTGATCTTTCACGAAGAGGTAGATAGAAGTGTAGATTTTGGACTTATAGCGTTGGAGAAGAACCTCGAATGCTTTTTCATCACCTTGCATGTAGCGATCAAGCAGATCTTGATCGTGGATCATTGACATAACTTGCATGAGCAAAAACTGTTTGCTTTTTACGACCAGTAATAGTTGTATTAACAGGTGTACAAGTTAGTCTCTATACGCAGAATGAGTTGGTGATGAAATGTTTGGATAACTGGATTATCCTTGGTTGCGGGGTCAAAAGTAAAACGGGTTGCCTGAGTATCCAAATTTTTTTTTCAATTTTAACAATATTTTACGGACAGGCTTGGGAAATGTCCATTTTGGTGAAATGAAATTTAAGGATTTAGGTACTTTTGCCGCTGATTTTAAAATAAAATATGGTGTAGCATTTTTTCACACCCAACCTTACAGGCATAGTCGCCACTGCTACATCACTTAACATCCAAACATGTTCCTGCGACTTTTGCCCGTTTTTTATGGAAATTATTATAGTACTCCTCCTCATTGCCCTGCATGGTTTTTTAGTGCTGGGTGAAATTGCCCTGTTGACAGCCAAGCGTTCCAGACTGGAAGGCGAGAAAATGAAAGGCAACGCCAACGCCAAAATCGCCATTGACCTGCTCGACGATATTGACAACTATTTGTCGGCCATGCAAATTGGCATCACGCTCATCAGTATCATCGAAGGCGCTTATGCCGGTGTGGCCATCAGCCATTATATCGAGCCTTATATTCTGATGGTGCCAGCCCTGGCGCCCTATTCCGCCAAACTGTCGCTGTCTATCGTGGTGGTGCTCATCACCTACTTTTCACTGATTATTGGCGAACTGGCGCCCAAATACGTCGCCATTCAATACGCAGAAAGCCTGGCCATTGCCTGCGCTCCGATCATGCGTATCATCATCAAGGTGACAGGCCCGATTTCCGCTTTCTTGAGTTGGAGCACGAAGATGTTCATGCGGATGCTGTTCATCAAGCCCAACGAACAACAAAGCATTTCGGAAGACGAGATTAAAACCATGGTCAAAATGGCCAACCAGCAAGGCGTTCTGGAGGAAAAAGAAAGCGAGTTCATTCAAAATATCCTGCGCTTTGCCGACCGTGATGCTTATACCATCATGACGCACCGTAATGAAGTGGAATGGCTGGACATCACCGCCGGAAAGGAAGAAACAGATCGCATTATTCGCGAAAGCGGATACACCAAGTTCCTGTTGTGCGAAGACAGCATCGAGAATATTCTCGGCGTGGTAAAACTGCGCGACTACATTGACAACTACCACAAGCCCGGTTTTGACCTCCGTCAAATTGCCACTGCTCCGCTGTACGTACCCGAAACCATCAATGCCCTGAAAGTCCTGGAATATTTCAGAAAAGAGCGCAATTACTTCGCTGTCGTCGTGGATGAATACGGCTCTACCCAGGGGATTATCACATTGCACGACCTGACGGAAAATATTTTTGGCGCACTACCCGACCTCGACGATGCCGAAGGGCCTTCCGTTGTCACCCGTGAAGACGGCACCTGGCTGGTGGATGGCACCATTCCAATTGATGAATTGCGCGATACCATTTCCCTCAAGGAGTTTGATTTCGAAGACGTAGATTACTCCACGCTGGCCGGTTTTATCCTGTATAAAATGGGTGAAATACCAAAAGTCGGCGACATCATGGAAAGTGAAGGTTATCGCTTTGAAATCGTGGACATGGACAAGAGTAAAATTGACAAGGTGCTGGTTCGAAAACTGGAGGCAAACCCGGATGAAGACGAATGACCTTTTTCAGTGGACCAGAACACAACTGATTGATTGGGCCGTCCGACACCCACGTCCCTTGCCCTGGAAAGGAATACGCAAACCTTATCAGGTATGGCTTTCTGAAATTATCCTGCAACAAACCAGGGTAGAACAGGGCCTACCCTACTACGAACGTTTTCTGCAAGCCTGCCCGACCACTGAAGACCTGGCGCGTTTGTCTGAAAACGAACTGTTCAAATTGTGGGAGGGATTGGGCTATTACAGCCGGGCCAGAAATATGCACGCCACAGCGCGCTTTATCGCCCATGAATTGCAGGGTATTTTCCCGAGTCAGTATGCAGATATCCGCGCCTTGAAAGGGGTGGGCGATTACACCGCCGCCGCCATCGCCTCCTTTGCCTTTGATTTACCCCACGCCGTGCTGGACGGCAATGTGTACCGGGTTCTATCGCGGTTCATGGGTGTTACCACGCCGATAGACGCGTCATCCGCCAAACGTGAGTATTCGACGTTGGCAGAATCGCTGCTCGACGAGGAACATCCGGGCGCCTGGAACCAGATCATGATGGATTTCGGCGCTACGTGGTGCACGCCCCGCAATCCGAAATGCGCGGATTGCCCCCTTCGGGAAAAATGCGTCGCGCTGTCAACAGGCCAGGTCGAATCGCTGCCCGTCAAATCCAAAAAAATGGCGAAAAAGGAGCGATTTTTTGTTTATTTCATCTTGAAATCAGGAGAAAGCCGCATTATTCGCCAGCGTACGGCCAAAGATATCTGGCAGGGTCTGTGGGAATTTCCGTCATTAGAAACCGACCGAATATCCGCCCTGCAAAACTGGGACGAAAAGCAAACGCAACAGTGGTTGAAAACATGGCTGCCGTCTGACATAAAGCCTGTTCATATATCGCCTGCCACAGCGCCGCTACAACAAACACTCACGCATCGAATCGTCTCAGCCGTTTTTTGTGAAATAACCTTTGAATCACAAGATTTAAACCACATATTGATGCACTTGCCGGAAAATGGTTTTGTAGCCATGACTTCACAGCAAATACAGTCAGGTATCGCCTTCCCCAAACTCATTCAACAGTTTGTGAGTGGTAAGTGATTAGCGGTGAGCGGTTAGTGGTTAGAGGTAAGTGGTTAGTGATTAATTTATTGTAAATCAATGTTTTAGATAAAACAATTAAACACAAACTCTCAAATAACCAGTTCAACAAATAACCAAATAACCAGTTCAACAAATAACCAGAGTTCAACCACTTACCTCTAATCACTTACCACTCACAAAATGCCCGCACTATTTCTGGATCGCGATGGAGTTTTGAATGTCCGCACACCCGGCGACTATGTCAAATCGCCTGACGCTTTTATTCCGACAGAGCACATGGGAGAAGCGGTGTCGTCGTTGCGTCGCCATTTCGACAGGATTTTTGTGGTGACCAATCAGGCCGGCATTGGCAAAGGACTAATGACCCACGAGGACCTGAACAGTGTTCATGCGACCATGATACACATTGCGGCTTTGTATGGCGGGCGTTTCGATCGTATTTATCATTGTCCGCACAGGAGCGACGCGGGTTGTCCGTGCCGAAAACCGGCTACGGGGATGGCCTGGCAGGCGCTGGCTGATTTTCCGGATATTGATTTTGAAACAGCCTGGATGGTTGGTGACTCCCTTTCGGATATGCAAATGGCTGATGCGTTGGGCATGCGAAAAGTGCTTATAGAAGGCAAAACAGAGGAGACTTTCGACCTGTCGCAATTTCAGGTAGATTTCAAATTTAGTTCACTGTGGGCTTTCGCCAGGTGGATGGGTTGAAATTTTAACAACCGGATTTTTTCAATAAGCCTACTTTTGGAGTTGTATATGTATATGAAAATACGGCTACTGCATGCTTATTGGCTATTGACTGTCCTTCTGGTCGCATCGTGCGCCCGCGAGGTTTTCATCGAATTACCCGATGAAGGCCAAACTCGCCTTGTCCTGGTCAGTCATTTTACCGACCATCAGCCGATTCGGGTAAGGGTCAGCCTGAGTCAGCCCGTGTATGAGGGCACGCCGCCGGTCAATCCGACCAATGTTGATGTGACGGTGGCGCGACGAGGTATTTTTCTGGACAAATTATTTCGGGTCAATGTTCCGGGCGGTGATTTTTACTGGCAAAGTCGCGACACACTGTTGGTTGGCGAGCCTTATTCTGTCTCGGCCCGTATTGCAGGGCTGCCGGTTGCCGAAGGCTCCAGTACGATTCCATGGCCCGCACCTATTTTCCCCATTATTGCTGAATCTTCACAAATACGCACCGACAACCTCAACAACGGCCAACAAGCCCTTCGCGTACCCATTCGAATCCGGCTGAAACAGCCTCCCGGCGACAAGCCCTATTTCGCGTTTCAGTTGCGGGAAGAAACAGAGGTGTACGACACTTCATTTACACCGCCCGTGCTGGACGAAACCCGGGAAAATGATTGCTTTTTTCTGGCCGACGGACGAACGCTTTCGTTGTTGCACGATATTCCCGAACCCGTCATTTTAGTCAATGAAAAATTTTGGGACGAAGGCAATCAAACACTTGACCTGACGGCCTATATTCCTTTTGTCCCGGAAAAAGAGCGCCCCAAACGCATCTTTGTTGAATGGCGCACCCTGACTGAAGAGTTCTATCGCTACCACCTTTCCATCGCCCGACAGGGCAATAACAATACGCCGCTGGCCGACCCTGACGCTGTTTTCAATAATATTAAAAATGGCTACGGAAATGTGTCGGCCTATGCCGTGCAAATGGATACGGTGATTATTCCGGATTGAGTGTGTGAACCAATTAAACAGTTACAAATCATAACCCAACATCATGATAAAAGCAACTACGCTTGAATTTCTGCGCAACCTGAAAGCCAACAACGAGAAACCCTGGTTTGATGCGCATCGGAAGGATTACGAAGCGGCCAAAAAGGATTTTGAAGGGCTGACACAAAGCCTGCTGGATGGTTTGTCGCGGATTGACCCTGACGTAGATGCCTCGCAGTTGAAGGCCAAAGATTGCGTCATGCGTATATTCCGGGATGTGCGGTTTTCTAACGATAAAACCCCGTACAAGTCCAATTTTTTCGCTGTTTTTGCCAAAGGCGGCCGCAAATCTGTTTACGCAGGCTATTACTGTAACCTGGAGCCTGGTGAAAGTTTTTTTGGCGGCGGCATCTACATGCCCATGCCTCCCGAACTAGCCAAAATCAGGCAGGAAATCGCCTATGAATGGGATGAATGGCAGCAAATCCTGTCAAACCCGAGCTTTAAAAGTGCATTTCCCGAAGGTTTAAAAACAACCGAAACCCTGAGTCGTCCGCCACAGGGCTATACGGCCGATCATCCGGCTATCTCGTTTTTGAAAAACAAGAGCCATTATTCCATGCGCGCACTGACCGACGCTGACATGTGTTCGCCTGACCTGACTGAAAAACTGTTGGAAGGTTACCGCGCCGTGAGGCCGCTGGTGGCTTTTATTAATCGGGGATTGAGTGAGTGAGCAGTCTGCCGGATGTCTTACAATCTGTAAAAACGAGCAAATTAGATTAACCGCTAATGACGTTAAATACGCTAAGTTTTTGACTTCAATATTTTGCATATTTAGAGCGTGTTCGGGAATTGGATTTTGGCCTGCTCTCGAAAAATTTAATTCTGCTCGGCGTTAAAATTTTCGCCTTAGAACCCGACTAAGACTGCAAATTTTGCCTTGATCAAAATCAAATTTTC
>JADZBJ010000354.1 GCA_020852155.1 Saprospiraceae bacterium
AAATATCCCAGTCGTGTTCACTCAGGTTTCCGCGCAGGATATTCACGTGCAGGTTGCCATCGCCGGCATGGCCGTAGCAAACAGATTCAAAGCCGTATCGAGCACCCACTTCTTTGACTGTTTTGAGCAATTCTGGTAGTTCGGCGCGTGGCACGACCGTGTCTTCTTCCTTATAAATGGAGTTTTTCTTGACTGCATGGGCCACGTTGCGGCGCAATTTCCACAGCGAGGCTTTTGTGGCTTCGTCGTCGGCAAAAAAGATTTCCCCGCAATCGAATTGTTCCAGCACCTGAGTAATAGTTGCGCAGTCGGCCAGCAGCGTTTCCATGTGAAAGCCATCTACTTCGATCAGCAGGTGCGCAGCGTCGTTTTCCTGAATAGGCACCGGCGTTTCGCCCACGTAGCGCACGGCCCAGTCAATCGCATTGCGCTCCATAAATTCCAGTCCGGAAGGCGTAACGCCCGCCTGAAAAATCGCGGCCACGGCAGCGCAGGCGCTTTCCGCCGAACGGAACGGCGCGAGCATCAGCAGGTTTTGAGTAGGGTGGGGCTGTAATTTCAGAACAATTTTGGTGACTACGCCAAGCGTACCTTCGCTACCCACCAACAGTTGCGTGAGGTTATATCCGGTACTGTTTTTCAAAGTATTGGCGCCCGTCCAGATAATGTCGCCGTTGGGCAGCACCACTTCCAGATTGAGTACGTGGTCTTTCACCACGCCATATTTAACAGCCTTGGGGCCACCGGCGTTGGTACTGATATTGCCGCCGATAAACGACATACCGCGGCTCGAAGGGTCAGGCGGGTAAAACAACCCCAGTGACTTCAGATGATTTTGTAGTACTTCTGTGATAACGCCCGGCTCGACGGTCACCTGAAAATTGCGCTCATCCACCCGAATGATGCGGTCAAAACGTTTCATGGACAGGATGATGCCGCCTTCAACAGGTAGCGCACCGCCAGCCAGTCCGGAACCTGCGCCGCGCACGGTAACAGGTATGCGCTCACGATCGCAAATCTTCATGATGGCGCTGACCTCATCTGTGTTGGCTGGAAGAACCACAACCTCTGGCAAAAAAAGCAGGTCCTCAGTTTCATCGTGACCATGATTTTTGAGCGATTCATCGTCGGTCAGGACAAATGCATTTCCAATAATTGCTGTTATTTCCTGAAGCACGGCAGCCGTTACGCGGTTGAAGGCGTTACTTTTGCGCCTGTTCACATCTTTTTGAAATTGACGACTCATGAATTCAAACAAAAATTGGCTACTTTTTTTACTTTTAATTGCCTCATTATCAAATGTTTGGGGACAAAAAAGGAGTGTGGCTAAATTCGAGGGACAACCTCGCAACAAAGGTAAAGCAATTTTATTTAGTCCGTCATTGGGTATCAACTGGCCAGGCGGCGATCTGGTCAATCGCTTCGGCCAGGGCGCGAGTGTTGGCGGCACCATAGAGTTAATCAGCGCCAACAACTGGATATTCGGCGCCGACGGCAGCTATTTTTTTGGCGCACAAGTGAAAGACGACCCTTTGGCCATCATTCGCACACCGGAAGGCGATATTATTGGCAACAACATGATCCTCGCTTCGATTCTCTACAAACAGCGCGGATTTTATGCCGGCGGCATGATCGGAAAACTCATCGTGTTCAATCCTGACAAACGCTCAGGCTTGCGGGTCACCCTTAGCGGCGGCTGGACACAACATTATATCCGACTACAGGATGATTCTCGAAATGTGCCGCAAATCAAACTGGAATATGCGCCAGGCTACGACCGCCTGACTGGCGGACCAGCCATTGCGCAGTTCATCGGCTGGCAGCACCTGGGTCGCAAACGCGGCATGAACTTTATGATTGGACTGGAATTCCAACAAGGTTTTACCCAAACGCTCCGTGAATGGGATTTCTCGGAACGCAGAAAACTGGATGGACAACGCACCGACCTGCGCTTCGGCCTCAAAGGCGCCTGGACACTTCCGCTTTATCTGCGTAAATCCAGCGAAATAGAATATTAGCGGTAAGTGATTAGTGGTAAGTGATTAGTTTTTTCATAAGCTACTGATGTTGAAACACTAATCACTTACCGCTAACCACTTACCTCTATTCACTAACCACTAATCCGCTCATTCGCCAATCCCATTGCCTTGGCTAATTGCTGTTGTTCGGAGAGGAGCGTATTGTCAATGATAACAGCATCTTCAGCGCGGCGGAGCGGGCTGTCGTCGCGCGTAGAATCAATGCGGTCGCGTTCCTGAAGGTTGTGATGAATCTCGTCCCAGTTAGCATCAATGCCTTTGGCAGCCAGTTCGAGGTGGCGGCGACTGGTACGGACGTCAATATCGGCAGTCAGGAAAATTTTCAATTCAGCATCCGGGAAAACCACGGTACCAATGTCACGACCGTCTGCGACGATGCCGCGGCGGCGGCCCATGGACTGTTGCTGGCGCACCATTGCCCGGCGGACGGCACTGATGGTCGAAACCGGACTAACCAGATCACTGACGCGCATATCCCGGATGGCTCTTTCTACATTTTCACCATTCAGGAACGTACAGTTTTCGCCGTTTATTCGCTCAAAATGGATGCTGATGTTGGCCAGAGCGCTTTCTACGGCTTCCGGAACCTGATAATCAACTCCATTATTCATAAAGTATAGCGTGACAGCGCGGTACATTGCACCCGAATCGAGGTAGGCGTAATGTAATTGTTTGGCCATTGCTTTGGCGAGGGTACTTTTGCCACAGGAGGAGTATCCGTCAATGGCGACGATAATCTTGCTCATATTCGGCGTAAAAATAGAACGCGCCGGGCTGAGGCGGGTAAGGCCAACTCGCTTTTTTTTAAATCTCTGATATTTCTCTTGAAATATGCACGCACCCGTTTTATTGCTGCTATTTAACCGACCTGAACACACACGAAAAGTGATGGAACGCCTGCGCATGGCGGCGCCCGCTCGCGTGTATATTCACGCCGATGGGCCGCGTGCCGGCAAGCCGGGCGAAGCGCAAAAGACCGAGGCCGTGCGTCAGGTAGTGGCAGAACAAATTGACTGGCCCTGCGATGTAAAAACCTTGTTCCGAAGTGAAAATATGGGCCTTAGAAACGGCGTCAAAAATGCCCTGGACTGGTTCTTTGAGCAGGAACCTTATGGCGTCGTTATAGAAGACGATTGCATGCCGGATCTATCGTTTTTTACGCTATGCGATGATTTGCTTATGCGCTACGCCCACGATGAACGCATCATGCACATTGGCGGCTCCAACCTGGCTGAGGCATACACGAAAAACATGTCGGACAGTTATGTATTTACCCGTTTTTCATTTGTATGGGGTTGGGCGTCGTGGCGCAGAGCATGGCAAAAAATGAATATTGACCTTGAGGGCCTGGCCGATTTCGAGCAATCCGGCGGAATAAAAATGTTGACAAACGACCCGTTGGCGCAGTTTTACATGTTGAACAAATTCAGGGTCACGCAGCGTCGTGAAAACAATTCGTGGGCCTATGCGTGGTTTTACAGCATCCTGAAAAACCACGGATTGTGTATCGTCCCGACATTGAATCTGGTGCAGAACACGGGCGTGGGCGAGGCCGACGCTACGCATACCCGAGGAGCGAACGACAGTGCCCGACTGGAGGCGCATACTTTGACATTCCCCCTGAAACATCCAGACATTCAAGAACCTGTACCGGCCCTGGAAAATCACTTTTTTTATACCTCGCAGAAAAAGCAGTGGCGGCTTTGGTTGTGGTATTTCCTGAAAAAGATGAATCTGGCTCAATGAACTCAGTCTGTAGCATGATCCAGTGAATATTTACATGCAGATTTCACAATAATTATGCGAACGTGTAACCTGCCCGACAACCTTGGTGTCAAACCTGCATCTTTCAATTCAAAAATCAATTCAGTCATGCGTTATTTATTGCTGTTCATGTTTTTTGTGGGTATTTTCGTCCTGGGTAAACGCTCATGCAGCTATGTACACCTGGGTTCGGGCGTTGATGGCGAAGGGGAAATGCGCACTGAAAGCAGGACGGTTTCCGAATTTTATGGCGTCAGCAGTTCTGTACCAGGCAGGGTAGAGGTGAGCCAGTCCAGTCAATACTCTGTGGAGGTCAGGGCTTATAACAATCTGCTCCCGTTCTTGAAAACGGATGTGGAAGGCGGTATTTTGAAGATTTACTTTGATGAAAACGTCAGCGAAGTCGGCGATCTGGTTGTCAAAGTAAGTATGCCGTCCGTTGAAGTCCTGAAAGTGGCGGGAAGTGGTGATATTCAGGCCATGACGCCTTTCAAGGGAGAATCCCTGACCTTGGCTGTATCAGGCAGCGGCAACATGGATATTTCGCAAATAGAATATGCAAAGTTGAAATGCAGCATCGCCGGTAGCGGAGAAGTTCAGGCCGGAGGCAATGTTCAAAGCGCTCAAACGGATGTTGCCGGAAGTGGCAATTTGGATGGCAAAGCACTCTCAACCAAGACCCTCGATGCCAATATTGCCGGCAGCGGCTCGGTGTACATGAATGTTACTGAATTACTTGAAGGTTCGGTAGCCGGTAGCGGCTCGGTTTATTACGGCGGCCAACCTAATGTCAAATTAAGTGTCAGTGGTTCGGGCAGTATAGAACATTTGTAACCTGCGATTGAACCCTTTTTCGAAAAAGCGGTTTGGGCTGTATATCACTACAATCCAAACCGCTTTTTTATTTGATGGTTCACCCAATAGACTCTCGTCTGTAAATCCTTGAAAATCCCGTTCTGATAATGGACAAAACAATAACCTACTCATTATTTGCCTATTTATTGATCAATTTCGGACTGACATTTGTCTGGCCCAGTTACAGGGTTTGGAAGCGAACGGGCGTTGTTCCGGTCACCTTCTCCAATCGCGATACAGCACATGATTTTATAGGCGGAATATTCAAGTTTTTACTGGGCGCTTTGTTGATTACCGGCGCTGTCTATGCTTTTGCGCCGACAGCCATTCCTTATTTTATCCCGATCTGGTATCTGGAACATCCGCTGGTGCAACTCGTTGGCATAATCGTGTTATTCATCGCCCTGGCCTGGATTGCTGTGGCGCAATTTCAGATGTCTGATTCCTGGCGTATTGGTATTGATGAGAAAAACCAGACGGCACTCGTGACGCGCGGCGTATTCGGCATCTCGCGAAACCCGATATTCCTGGGTATGCTCACGACACTTGCCGGACTATTGATGGTAATACCCAATATGGTCACCTTTGCGGTGCTGTTAACCGCCTGGTGCATCGTTCAGGTTCAGGTGCGGCTGGAAGAGGAATTTCTGAAAAAAACACACGGTGCGGCTTATGGTGAATACCGCCGTTCGACGCGCAGATGGCTTTGATCAGCGCCCGATAATAACGCTCAGCATTTCCTTCATCACCTCGTTCACGCCGTTGATGGATGCTGGCAAATCCCAAGCGTCGCGATTGCGCGTTTCAACGTAATTGGATATGCCGCGCAAGGCGGTGAATCGCACACCCGCATGCAGGCAGGCGTAAAAAAATGCTGCGCCCTCCATCGTTTCAATAGTAGCATCGGGATATTGATTGCTGAATGCCAGAATGGAAGGCTCAAAACCGTGTACCTTATTGACGGTCAATCCTTTAGCCTTGGGTAAAAAGTCAAAATCGCGTGCAAAAGGATTTTGTAAAACGCCATTTTTGAATGGAAATTCATCTGATCCGGCAAGTCCAAGATCAAATAATCCGGTAAAACGCCCGTCGGCCTCTTCAACGCCCAGATCAGCGAAGGTATCGCTGACCACTTCGACCACGGCACCGAGGGCAATGCTTCGATCAAACGCGCCGGCAATACCGATATTCACAGCCCAATCGGGCTTACTGCGTGCTAAAAACTGTCCGAGGTGAAATGCTGTCGCTGTCATACCGACGCCCGTGACCAGAACACGCACTTCCAACGGTTTGGAAGGATGAGTGTAGGCAGCTACGCCGTTGCTGGCCGTTTGTGGATGACCTTCAAGGTTTTTATTGAGCCATTGTATCAAAGGCGCAATTTCGAATGGTGTGGCAGCAACAATTAAAACAGTCATATGGGGTGGGGGGGATGTAGCTAGGGGGCTTGCCCCCCTATACGTGCATGAATGTTGGCAACGTAGCTAGGGGGCTTGCCCCCCTAGTATGTGTGCATATTGATTTTACAACAACACAGCCAAGAGGAAATCAAATCCCCTTGGCTGTGTTATTTTTTTTGTTGTGATAATCTGCGCATTTTCCAGGGGGCATGTATTGGGGGGCATGTAGCCTGGGGGCTTGCCCCCCAATACATACCCCCCAACACATGTTAAAGCCAACCCAGGAACGGTTCCTCCA
>JADZBJ010000355.1 GCA_020852155.1 Saprospiraceae bacterium
CGTTAAAATTTTCGCCTTAGAACCCGGCTAAGCCTGCAAATTTTGCCTTGATCAAAATCAAATTTTCCCTCGTTCGGTACAAACCCAATTCCCGAACACGCTCTTAACGGTAAATATACACGCGATTGGGGCTTTATAAAACATGGTATCAAAATAATTTTACCTTTACATGAATCAAATCCGCTTTTTTTAATGGGTAAACTTTGTTGATTTGATTTTTTCATGCTGCGAAAACTGATCTTTCCGCATCAAATTATTGTTGCTGTTCTCGCTATAACGGCGATTTGGATACTGGACCTGGTCAGGCTCAATCTGCATTTTCTTGATCCGTTCAACAAGAGCGTCAAGGACTATGAAGTGACGGATATTGTGTATTCGAAGTTGAGGGTCGAGAACATCGAACTGGACACCAACATTATATTGGTCAATACCGGCAAACCCGACCGCGATACGTTGCGTTTGATGCTTGAACGCATCATTGACGCCGGCCCCAAAGCCATCGGCCTGGATATTTTGTTCAGCGAACGAAAAGATGCCATAACCGATTCATTGTTGCAGGCGCAACTCAAACGTTTTCAGCACATAACGCTGGCTACCCGCCTGGAAAATTACGATGAAGCCAGCGGAACCTTTGAACGGGAAGCCGACTGCGATCCTTACTTCCGCGATTTTGCCTACACCGGCTACACCAATTTTCCGGTCAATGAAAACCGAACGATCCGCCTGTTCAGCCTGCGTGAACGCACACGCGAAGGTGAAAGTCTGGCTTTTCCGGTGCGTCTGGCCAAACTCGCTGCACCCGAAAAGGTGGATGAATTAATGAAAAGGGGAAATGATGTAGAGGAGATTTACTTTTTCGGCGGCGCTGATAACTTTTTGCAATTCGAACCGGAAAATATTCTCGATACCAGCATTAACCTGTCGGGCCTCCTGAAAGGGAAAGTGGTGATGATTGGCTTTGCCGGGATGTATAGTTGGGATGACCCATTGCTGGACAGGCATTTCACACCGATGAACAGCCAATACACCGGCAGGAACATGCCGGATACCTATGGTATTGTAATTCACGCCAATATATTAAAAATGATTCTGGAAGGTGTTTATATTAAGAAATTATATGGCATCTTTAACGTATTTTTTATTTTTTTATTCTGTTATTTGAATATACATTTGTTCTATTATTTTTATCGCCGCGTGGCCTTTCCTTACTATTCATTTGCCAGGTTGTTGCAAGTAACACAAATCATCCTGCTGTTTCTGTTGGTCGCCATAGCTTTCCATTATTTCCGCTATCGCATTGATGTTGCTTTTGCCATCGCTGTCATGTTGATTGCGTTTGACGTCATCAAGTTTTACGAAAACGTCCTGCGCAAAAAAGTGCCATTTTTACAGCGTATCCCTGACCGCCTGCCTGCAAAGAAAGTTACGAAAAAACCCGAGCCGCCACAGGCCCCATCTTCCTGACACAACCAAACCCATCCTTTAATGAAATTCTCACTGCTCACCGTTCTTTGCTTTTTGATGTTCCTGCCCCTTTTTGCTCAAAAAGCAACTGTTTTACATTGTTCCGGCAGGGTTAATTATTATGCCGCCAGTGGCGCATCACCCAAAAAATTATACCCGGGCATGGAGTTATCCCCCACTGGCCGACTTCGCTGCAACAAGGGCGCATCGGCCAAACTCCTGTACAACAAAAAATCTTTTCTGGTCAAAAGCACGCAGTTTCAGGATGTCGCTGAACTGCTCCAGGTCAACGACAACAGTTCTTCGCTGGGATTTGGAGGCCGTTTCCTGAATTTTCTGACAGAAAGCATCCATGAAAGTGAATCTACCGACAAGTTGCAGGAAAACCATCGCCGATACATGAACAAGGCAGGCGCTGCCATCAAAGGTTATTCCTCCAAAGAGTACACCATAACCACCGACCTGCTCACTTCTGGTGTGTTGCCCGCCGAGAGTGTCCGTTTTACCTGGGGAAAATTGCCCGGCGCGTCGCCGTACAAGTTTGCCTTGATGGATGAAAGCGGCAATGTCTATGCTCAAATTCAGGCGCGCGATACCTTCATTACCCTTGATCTTTCAGAATTGGGTATAAAACGCGGCCCCGTTTACCAATGGCAGGTTTGTCAAGATGAGCAGATTAATTGCTCTGCCCCGATGACCTTTGAACTTGATCCAGCCAGTCACGCCAAAGCCCTGGATGCCATCGAAAAAAGCGCTGATTATCAATCGGCCAGCGATGCAGAAAAACAACTGATGCTCGCTTATCAACTGGAACAAAATCGGGCATACTATCAGGCTAATCGTTATTACCAGCGACTACTGAAAAAAGAACCCGAAAATCAGCTTTACCGACGCCTGTACTCAGCCTTTCTCATGCGAACCAATCGCCTGAACGAAAGCCTCAGCCTGCAGAGGGGAGGTTGAAATGTTGAAAGTTGAAAAGTTGAATGTTGTTGAAGGTTGAAGTTGTTGAAGGTTGAAGTTGTTGTTGAAAGTTGTTGAAGGTTGTACCCAATAAATAAGGTTGTCATCCTGAGCGTCAGCGAAGGATCTGGCCAGACAGATGTGAAAATGCCCCTTCGCAACAAGTTTCATCATGATCGTGCTTCTTTTTAAATCATGACTATGCGAAAAACCCTCGTTTTTATTTTTATCCTGATCCATTGCTTTGCAGCCGGCGCTCAGGTCTTTGCCTTTGTTGTAAACAGCAACGACCAGAGCACGGCCGACCCCGCAACAGGTTATAAAAAACAGGTAGCGACCAGGGTTTTTGAACAACTCCTGCGCACCAACGGCGATTTGCGACTGCAACAACCTGCGCTGGTCATGAACCGCCGACAGCGCTATGTAGCCTGGATGAATGCCGATCAGGTGCAAATTGGACTGGAAGAAAATGCCTACGATATATGTGCCTCGTTCGGAAAAGATTCGCTGAATGCCCTGGCTACATTGCTCGCCCATGAATTGACGCATTATTACGAAAAACACGACTGGAAACGGCATTTTGCCATGGAACATGAAAACCTGGAAACAGCCCGTCAACTCGAACGCCTGGAAGAAGGCCTGAAACAGGAAACCCAGGCCGATTATCTGGGCGGTTTTTTAGCCCTCGCTGCCGGATTCCGACCTTATGGCATTATGCCTGATTTGTTGAAAAAAATATATCAGGGCTACGGACTTCCCATGCAATTGCCCGGCTATCCGCACCTCAATGATCGCCTGAAAATGGTGGACGGCGCTCAGAAAAAACTCGGTGAACTGTCCATTGCTTTTGAAATATCCAACCGCCTGACAATCGTCGGGCAATACGAAACAGCCGCAGCGTATCAGCGCTATCTTTTACAAGACTTTCAGAGCCGCGAATTGTACAACAATGCAGCATCCAACGAACTGCTGGCAGCGCTCGACTATTTTTCGCCCTCGGAAATGCCCTATGTTTTGCCGGTTGAAATAGATACAGATACGCGCCTGAAAGGTTTCAGAAACAACAATACGCAACGTTTGGAAAAACGCGCGGCCTTACTGAAATCAGCCGCGCAACAACTGGACATGTCGCTCACCCTCGACGCGCATTATACGCCAGCCATGCTGAATAAAGCCTGCCTGGATGTGCTGCAAGGTGAAATGGAGGAGGCTGAATACTGGCTGAAAAAAGGCCGAAAACTTTGCGCGGATGCTA
>JADZBJ010000356.1 GCA_020852155.1 Saprospiraceae bacterium
AATGAAGATGACGAGGAAGACAATGACGAAGAAGGCGAACCAAGTATTGCCCGACGTCGCAGCCTGAAAATGGCCGCCGGTGACGAAGGTGGCGAGCCTGTAAGAATTTCCCTGCAATATTTTTTGACCAACGACGCAGACAAACAACATAACTACGTTGACAACATCACGTTGAATAATATTTCCAACTTTCAACGCGATGTTCAGCAAGGCACCTCAACGCGTTTTGCCCCGACTTTAAAGCGAGGTTTCATGCTGTTTCAATTCAAAGGAAACCTGTTGCAGGATGACTATCAAAAGTTACTCATGCTCAGTGCAAAAAATATTGATCCGGATACCCTGAATGACCAGGCCGCCGCGCTGAAACAACAAAAAGATCACATTGATCAACTAAAATTTCAAATTAATAATTTGGCAACAGCCGTCACTAACGCCCCCGCCGATCCGCCTAACAAGGATTTTGTCAGTCAAAGGGCGATTGACTTGCAAACGTTAGCCAATAGCCTTATCGTAACCAACGTTGCGGGTGTGCCTGCGGAAGCGGCCATTCCAAATCCTCCGATCACTTTTGCGACAAACGGCGTCAGTTTGAGTTATTACTCTGCGCAACCGCTCAATGACACGGTGGACACTTTCTTACATATCATGCCTTTTGAACATTTTAAAAAAATGGAAAAGGCGCTGGACGCAACACTCATTGATCAACAATTACCGCACGAGGGCTTCGACTTTACTACAAACGATGAACCAGATTGGTCAACAGCCAACCTGTTCATAGGTATTGAAAAACTGTCGCCAGGTGACACGCTCTCAATGTTATTTTCAATGCGTGAAGGTTCCGAAAAAAATCCGGAAGGTCTGCCACCCAACATCATCTGGTCTTATCTGGCTGATAATAACCGATGGATAGCCTTCCCACCTGAATTGGTATTGGAAGATAGTACAAATGGTATGACCAGAACTGGTTTGTTGCGCATTGTAACGCCTACCGGAATGCGTCGCACTAATACCATACTCAATCCGGGTTTGCACTGGTTAAAGGCATCCGTAGTGGAAGACGCCCTGCATCAAGTCAGTGCATTGCCTTCGTTATTGGACATCCGCGCCCAGGCCATCGAAGCCATATTCATCCCCTCCGACAAGAACGACCTGGCACGCCTCAACACGCCGCTGCCAGCCCAAACCATCAGCAAACTGGCGCAAAGCCGCTCGGCGGTCAAAAAAGTCGAACAGCCCTACGATTCCTTCGGCGGACTGCGCCCGGAATCAGACGCCACAGAGTTTTACCGCCGCGTCAGTGAGCGCCTCCGCCACCGCGACCGCGCCGTGACCGTCTGGGATTACGAACACCTGCTGCTGGAAAAATACCGTAGCGTAGCCATCGCCAAGTGTATCACGCATACCCGCTACGAAGCCACGCACCAGTACCCGAACGCCTCGGAAGTAGCGCCCGGCTTCGTGACCATGTCCGTCATTCCTGACCTGACGCGCCACCCGAATATGGTGCGCGAAGAGCCGCGTTTTTCGCGGGGCGACCTCCTGGAAATGCGCGATCACCTGCTGCCCAAAACCAACCTGTTCCTGCAACCCGTCGAACAGGACGACGTCGTGCTGCCCCTGCGCACCGACTACCTGCAAGTAGTCAATCCGCAATACGAACCGGTACACGTCCTCCTGACCGTCTGGTTCAAACGCGGCGCCGACGTCAACTTAGCCAAATACCAGATCAATGAAGCCCTGCGCCGTTTGTTGGCGCCCTGGCTTTACACCGCCGCCAATGGCCCTGTTTTTGGCCGCGCTATCCGTCGCTCTGAAATCGTTCAACTGATCGAAAGCATGGATGCCGTGGACGTGATCGAAACGCTGGAAATTTTCCATTTGCTGGAAAAAAACGGCGTGGCACCGCCTACAGATTCACAGCCCCCATGGAACAACGATACTAAAACCTCGGACGCTTCTTGGGAACCTTTCCGCGTTGTCGGAACGCATATCCGACCCGATAACGCCCGATCTATCCTGACAACGGTGGCCAAACACACCATCGTTCAAGGTAGCGACCCCGCCGGCACGCCGCCAGTCGGGAAAGTCATCACCGTCGCGCCGCGTATGGCCATCGCGCCGCCGCCCGAAGATGAAGTTGAAACACCCGAAAAACCCGTAGAAAAGTCGAAACCAGCCACGGCCAAACCGGCAGCGAAAACCCAAAAAGCGCCTGCTAAAAAGCGCAAATAACATCACCCCGTTCAAGACCCAAACCTATGCAATCACCCGACCGCCAATTGCTCAAAACCTTGCCCAAGGCACGGCCCGACCATATCAGCCTCGACTTCGAACGCCTGCGCGCCGAGGGCATCAAGCATCTCGAAAACCTCGCCACCGAAATCTGGACGGATTTCAATGCGCATGACCCGGGCATTACGCTGCTCGAAGTGCTGTGCTATGCGCTGACCGACCTCGGCTATCGCTCGCGGCTGCTGCCCATTCAGGATTTGATCGCCGGTGACGGCTCTACCCGACAATGGTTTGAACCCGCAGACGTGCTGTGCATGTCGCCTGTAACGGCCAATGACCTTCGGAAAATACTCATTGACCTCGACGGGGTGAAAAATGCCTGGGTCGAACGCGCCCGTCCGGAAGATTATGCCCTGAAAACGAAGAGCGGCACGGCCAAATACCTGACAAGCATTGGGCTGCTGAATATGAAGCCGTTGGATGATGGGCCTCAATTGGACACCTTGCTGGAGTTGTGGACAGAAACCTTAATACGATTGAAAAAACCTGTTCCGAGTAAGGAAAATTTGAAGGAACAATTACGAAATAAAAGAGATGAATTTAATAAAATCTCTGATCCAAAGGAACAGCAAGATTTTATTGAAACTATCAGAATTGCCGGCACCGATGCTATCGCTGACGCCCTGATCTGCGGGTACGTTTACCCGGTAGTTGAAAAAACGGAAGAACAGGA
>JADZBJ010000357.1 GCA_020852155.1 Saprospiraceae bacterium
AATGCCAACCCCTGGGATAACCTGAAATTCGATACCGCAGGCATCATCGAAACCCGGAATAAACTGTTCGGTACACTGTTTAACACCTATAATTTCTTCGCGCTGTACGCCAATATTGACGGTTTCAAGCACGATGAAAAGCATGTTGTGCCGTACGCTCAACGCACTGAACTGGACCGCTGGATCATTTCAAAATTATACTCGCTGGTAGCGGATTATCACGCGGCCATGAACGATTATGATGTGACCAAAGCCTGCCGTGCCATTGAAGTATTTGTGGATGAACACCTGTCGAACTGGTACGTACGCCTGAATCGTCGCCGTTTCTGGAAATCCGAAGGCGAAGCCGACAAAAAAGCCGCTTATCAGACCCTTTTTGAATGCCTGCTGGTGACGGCTCAACTCATGTCGCCCGTAGCGCCATTCTTCTCCGACTGGTTGTATCGCAACCTGACGGCTCCGGTGAAAGATGCCGCCAAGGCTGGCAACACGCCGCTTCGCCACGATTCGGTGCACCTGACTGACCTGACGCCAACCGACGCCTCGAAAATTGACCAGGCACTGGAAAAGCGCATGGACTATGCCCAGCGCATTTGTTCGCTGGCTTTGAGCATCCGCAAAAAGGAGCGCTTGCGTGTGCGTTTGCCGCTGCAAAAAATCCTCCTGCCTGTGCTGGATGAAGCCTTCATCGCCGAAATTGATGGTGTAAAAGACCTTATCCTGAGCGAGATCAATGTCAAGCAACTGGAATACGTCACCGACGCGAGCGGTTTGTTGAAAAAAGGCGCAAAAGCCAATTTCAAAACCCTCGGCGCGAAGTTGGGCAAAGACATGAAAGATGCAGCGGCCATCATTGCTACCTTTACCAATGACGACATCAGTGCATTGGAAAAAAGCGGCGCCAAGGAAGTCGTCATCAACGGCAACACGTACTCGATCACACCGGAAGACCTCGTCATCACGACCGAAGACCTGCCCGGCTGGAAAGTCGCCGTGGATGGCGGCCTGACTGTCGCCCTGGATGTGACCCTGACGGATGCGCTGCTGGCAGAAGGCACAGCGCGCGATCTGGTGAACCGCATTCAGAACATTCGAAAAGACAAGGATTTTCAGGTGACCGACCGCGTAAGCGTCACCATCGAACGCCACGACAGTATTCTGAGCGCCGTCGAAAACTTCCACCAATATATCAAAGGCGAAGTGCTGGCAACCGATCTGGTGCTGGCCGATGATGTCGCCGCCGAACCCGTCGAAATGGAAGACGGCAGCATGGTGCGCATTGATGTGGTAGTAGCCTGATAAAAGTTGGCGGTTGAAAATGGTTTGAGTACATCAAATCATTTTCAACCGCCAGCCTAATGTGCGTTTACACGCCGAAGGGTCCTGTGAATTTGTGTTTCCAGGTTTCGGCGATGGAAAATGCCCTGAATTTGGCCTGGTCTGCGACTGGCCCGGCAAAGAGTTCGTCTACGGTTTGCTGAAAGATCATCACCCAACGATCAAAGTCGCTCACCTTGAGCGGATGTTTTCGGTGGAGTTCGTAGTGTTTCTCGATCGGGTTTCCGCGATAGCCGTCGGGGTTATCGAGCAGCAGAAACTCCCAGAAAGCATACATGACGGGCAAGTGATGCGCCCAATCTACCTTCGCCACATCGTTGAAGATGTAGCCGATTTCTTCGTCGGCGCGTATTTTTTCGTAAAAGGTATCAATCAACAACTTGATATCTTGTGACAGCTTGATGTCATGCTGGAAATCGGTTATATTTTGCAGGCTCATGCCTCAATCCAAATTTTTATGATGAAAACACCTTTGGTAGAAACCAAAGATGCCGAAATGAAGCATAAATATATGCTCATGCGAAACTAAAAATGGCAGGGCAGCATTTTTTTGAGAAATATTTTAAAAAAATGTTGGCCATATCATTTGAATCGGCTTACCTTTGCCGGGCTTTTTTAAAAGCACACTTTGATCTCGTAGCTCAGTCGGTAGAGCACTTGACTTTTAATCAAGGAGTCATGGGTTCGAGTCCCATCGAGATCACCACAAAATTCAGCCCTTGTTAGTCGCTTGACTGGCAAGGGCTTTTTTGCGTTTAGTTGTCGTTTTGTGCGGTTTTGATTAGGATATTCTTGTTTGTCTCAGAAAGAAGTGCAAGATTCGCTTAAAGTAAATGTCCGATCCTTTTTCCTTATGTACTTGCACATTTTTGATTCTGTTGTTTGACCAATTAGCGGCCAACTTGCATTTTGATTTCATATTTTTGCATCAATTAAAACAGTTTGTTTGTATTAAAAAACAAAATGTTTTTATATTTGCAAATAAAAAATTGCTGTGCGGTTGGTAGATTTAGAATTGTGCAGTAGTTTTGCATACTAAAATTAGCACTTAAAATGCAAATACCATTGTTTGAAATTGAACCTCAACGCAATAAGACAGCAAGCGGCACACTTAACGGCTCTAACGATGGTTTGTCCAGAGGTTACGGAGCAAAAGATGCCAGCAGCCGATATGTCAAGTTGAAACAAAATCTTGATAATGATAAAATTTACAATGGCAACTGGTTCGAGGTTGACACCCAAAAAGTAAAGGATGCTAAATCCGCTTTTAACTTTGTTGACTTATTTTCAGGTGCA
>JADZBJ010000358.1 GCA_020852155.1 Saprospiraceae bacterium
CCAGGGCTTCCATGAATTCCTGATAAGTCCGGGAAGTAAAACGGTTGAGTTTGAAATAACCCGTCTTGTCGTCCGTCATATAGGCCACATCAAGGCTTTTAACCGGAATGATGTCGCGCGTTACGTTGAAATAGCGCAACGCTGTCTCCTTGTTCCTTAAGATACCGATTTTGACCACGCTGCCTTTTTGTCCCCGCAAATGCTTGTAAATCTTGCCGTTGTCAATTTTCACACCGGCAACAATCGTATCCGAAATGCTCACAATTTTATCTCCGGCCAGAATACCTGCTGCTTCTGAAGGGCCACCCGACAAAGGCGTCACAACGTTGATCGTGTCTTCGATCATGATAAATTCCACGCCAATGCCCTCGAAACCGCCGTTCATGTCGTCTTCCACGGCCTGTGCCTCATCCGGGCTAATATAGACGCTGTGTGGATCCAATTGGGCCAGCATTTGGTTGATGGCGGCTGTTGACAACTGTTCCAGGTTGGCTGTATCTACATATTTGGCATCCACATAGCGCAGGATTTCATCAATGGTCCCTTGCCCACCTGCGCCCAGACTCAGGGCGACGTGTTGGTCATAATGCGGCAATTTTTGTCCCAAAAACATCCCTATGGCCAGCGTTATGGCGAAGAGAAGGGGCAGTCTCACCTGCAGTTTGCCGGGACTTGCTTGTTGTTCTTCCATTTTAGATTATAAAAAAATATTCAAATTAAAATTTACTAAACCCTTTCGTCGTTTATTATCATATTTGCAACAGAATACAACAATCGCTGAAATTATGACACAAAAACCTGATATTGATCAGTTGGACCGCCAAATTCTCGCCAAATTGATCGAGGACGGCAAAATGCCCTACACCGATCTCGCCAAACAACTCTTTGTTTCCAGTGGCACCATTCACGTCCGCATGAAAAAAATGGAGGACATGGGCATCGTCACCGGTTCAAGTTTAAAGGTGGACTATCAGAAACTCGGCTATGATGTGACGGCTTTTTTGGGCATTTACTTAGACAAAAGTTCGCTTTATGATGAAGTGGCCACGCACCTGAAAAACATTCCGGAAATCGTGGAAGCCAATTACACCACGGGGATGTACAGCCTTTTCACCAAAATCGTCTGCAAAGATACAAATCACTTGCGGCAGGTGCTGCATGATAAAATTCAAAAAATACCGGGCATACAACGCACCGAGACCTTCATCTCCTTAGAGCAAAGCATCAACCGCTCCATCCATTTTCATGAAGATGAGCAGTAAAGCATTGACAATGAAAACGTTGAATTCCAAACTTAAAGCAAACACAGACGCGGAACGGGCTGAATTCTCCACTGAAAAGCATAAGTCCGGCCGCTGGATTGCGCGCTTTTTTTTCAGCATTTTATTTTTGGCTTTGACTTTGGGCTTTTCTACCCTGCTCCACGGGCAAGCGACCGCCTATCAGGGGAAGCGCCTCGCCGTTTACCGAATCGCATTGACCAAAGTAGAGCATCAGGGTGTTGACTTGTCCTGTACCCTCGTCAATACGGGACGGGAAAAAGTTCAGTTCCCACGCGACGTCGAAAACACCGTGCTGGAATGGGACGAACTCGAAGTGCCCGACATTCTCAAAGGGCATGAAAAAAGCATTTCAACTGCCCTGAAAGAACTAAAATTTGATCTCGATCCGGATGAAATCCAGAAAAATCAAAGTTTTCATGTGTCGGCCTTAGCCGCACCGGAAGATGACGGGAACCTGAATTCAGGTCTTTGCGGGGATTTAGTCTTTGACACCGCTTATCTGGTTGAATACAATACAGAGTTCATGCGTGTCCGCTACCAGATCAGCAACGCAGGCGCAAAGGCGGTCAATTTGCAGCCCAAACAAAGCGAAGGCATTCCCAAAACCTCCATTAATGTCTATTTCGTCAGTGGCACGAGGATTACGCGCGGGGCCTTTCAGGCTGGGACGAGCTATCTCGAAAAGGGTAAGGAAACCTTGGATGGCTGGCTTCGACCGGGTCAAAGCCTTTATGGAGAAATTATATTTGGGCTGGAGAACAGAACTAAATTCGCCCAAAACTTAGTTCTGGAACTTGATCCGCTCCTCATATCCAATGAATGCAAAAGAACCAACAACACCTACGCCATCATCGTTGATTTTTAATATATTACGCAAAATATTATGCACTTTTTTTCTTACCTTTGCATAGAATATTTTCGTTACTTTCAACGGTTATGTGCGTAACAAGCACGTCAATACAATGTTGACAACTCGGAACAATACCTTACACAAATAAATTGTTATTCAAAATGGCTAACTTACTTGACACCATCAAGAATCACCTAAGCCCGGAACTCATCAGCATGGCAGCATCTGCGCTCGGCGAAAATGAGAGCGGGATTTCAAAAGCGCTGGGCGGATTGGCGCCAACCATCCTTTCCGGCATCCTAAACAAATCGAGCGATTCAGGCGCTATGGGCAGCATCTTCAATGCCCTGAGCAACTTCGATTCCAATACGCTGAACAACCTCGGATCCCTGATCGGCGGAGGCAACCTGGCGCACAACGATCCAAAGGACATTGCAGGTCAATTTCTGGGTTCCCTGTTCGGATCTAAAGTTCCGGCCATCACCAACGCGGTATCTTCTTTCTCCGGCATCAAGCAAAGTTCTACTTCTTCCCTGCTTGGCCTGGTAGGTCCACTGATTATGGGCGTACTCAGCAAAAAAATCAGCAGCGGCGGACTCAATGTATCCGGTCTTGCAAACATGATCCTTGGCGAAAAAGCCAACATCCTGGGCGCACTGCCAACGGGCATGGGCTCTATCCTTGGTCTTGCTGATTTGGGCGGATCCACAGGCGGCAGCACAAGCAGCAGCACGTCCTCTACAGGAAACAGCTGGTTGATGCCTTTGCTGTTGCTTCTGGCGCTTGGCGCCGGCGTGATGTACTACATGAAAAACTGCACGGCTCCTGCCGCTCCAGCAAAAGAGAAGGAAATGGTTCAAACGCCTGCTCCTACTCCAGCGCCCGCTCCGGCTGGCCTGAGCTTCCCGACTGGCACAGAAGAAGCCAACATGCTCGCTTTCATCAAAGACGGCGCAGCGGCAATTGACAAAAACAAGTGGTTCAATTTCCCTGAAATTCAGTTTGATGTCAACAAAGCGACCATCAAAGCAGAGTCAGAAGCAAAATTGAACGCCGTTCTTGCTGTCCTGAATGAATTCCCAGCGGTTAAATTGAAAATCGGCGGATACACCGACTCCGATGGCAACGACGCAGCCAACCTGAAACTCAGCGGCGAACGCGCTAAAGCCGTGTTCACTTGGTTGACAGGCAAAGGCATCGCTGCGGATCGTCTTCCAGAACCAGGAGGTTATGGCGAAACGCATCCGGTTGCTGCAAACGACACGCCTGAGAACAAAGCGAAAAACCGCCGCATC
>JADZBJ010000359.1 GCA_020852155.1 Saprospiraceae bacterium
AGTTTTTTAACACAGAGGGCGTAGCGTATTAAACACAGAGGGCGCAGAGTATTGCACAGAGAACACGGAGAAAATTATAATTCTGTGTTCTCTGTGCAAACCTCTGCGCCCTCTGTGTTAAACCTACTCTACGTTCTACGCTCGATCAGAAACGCGCTGTCAAACCAGCCATGAAATTCAGGCCGACTTGCGGGTAATTGTGCCAGCGTTCGCGCTTGTTGTTGAGCAGGTTATTGATGTCCAGAAATGCCCCGATGTTTTTCGAGAAATAATAGGAACCGCCGACGTTCAAGTCAATGAGCGTAGCAGAACTATCGTCGTTGAATTTTTCATCGGTATAAGGAATTTTATCCGCGATATAAAGTCCTGAACGCACCTGCGCTTTACCTTCCAGCATGCTGTAAATGGCATTAAAATTACCTTCCAACTGCGGAATACCCCAGGCAATGCGCTCGCGATTGGGCGTAAACACGCTTGAACTGAGCGTACCGCTGATGCTGAGGTTTTTGATAATGTTCAGTTTGCCGGAACCTTGCAGGTTGACAATTTTCACCGTATCATAGACCAACGCAAAACGGGTGATGCCATCGCTGGTGAACTGTGGCTGGTACAGGGCCAGGTCGCTGGCCTTGGAATAGCCGCCCTGGAAGCTATATTCGATAAATCCGAGGTTACCCTTGATACCGCCGAAGTAATTGTCATAGCGCGTGTTACGCAGTTTGCGTGTTACGGGGTCGCGCATGTTGATGAACGGGTTGTATTCAGAAATACTGCGGAAGGTATTTTTCCTCAAATCGCCATTGGCGCCGGCAAAAATTTGAATACCATCGCCCCAGACGCGCAGGGTCAATTCGGCATCCGGGAAGATGCTAAACACATCGCGGTTGCTGGCGAAGTTACCGCCGACCTTGAATTTCACGAAATCACTATGGAACGTGAATGAAGGCTGGAGGTAAATGTTGTTCAGTTTTTGAGTGGCGGTATCTTCAAACGACGTCAGGTCGGTGCGGATACCGATGCGCAACGGGTGCTTTTCGGCAAACCACTTGGTGACATGCATATTCAGATCAAAGCCGGTTTCTTTGTTGGAATAGTAATCCCAAAGCACATAGAATTTCGGGGCTACAGAATAGTTTAAATCCAGTTCTGTCCGATCGCTGTTATAGACGCGGCCGCCCACATCCAGTACGTTATAGTTTTGGCGAACACGCTCGGCATCGAGCGTCAGGCTGTCGTGGTTATATCCGTAGAAGTGTACGCGGTCGGCGCTGTAACCGACTTTACCTTCAACAGCCACATTGTTTTTCAGGTAAAGATTGCCATTGGCGAGCAGGTCATTGTTGGCAAAGCGCTGATTATCATTGTTTTTACTGGCATTAAGGCTATGGTGTCTGAACCAGACTTTTCCATCGAATTTTTCACCGGCCGAAAAGCCATAACCGGCTTCGCCCCACAAGGAGGCCGGAACACCGCCGCCGAGTTTGGCAAAACCGTGGTATTGTTTTTCCTTGGGGCCTGCACGCATGCCGATCGGGCGCAACACCGGCGCGGCATAGGTCACATTCAGCGGGCGGGGTGGCACCACGTAGGTTTGCTTCTTGGTCGATGTATCGAGCGGCGGCAAACCGGGTGTGACGTTGATTTTATTGGATTCCAGGAGGCGCACATCGAAGTCTTTGACGACATCTACACGATCGCCTTCCAGTTCTTTTTGAGCAGAAGCCGCTGTTGCCAAAAAGGCGACACACAACACGGCGAGACTGATTTTATGATGATATAGCATTGATGCTGAATAATTTAAAGGTTGATAATCAGGTGTCTGACCAGGGTTTTAGTTTCTGTCGTCAATCACGTCCAGGAAATTCCCGCCTTTCTGGTTGGAATTGTTCTGCGTCGGGCTGACGCCCAACTGATTGTACTTCTGACGCGCCAGGTTGATGATGTTCTGATCATCGCCCTTGTAATTGTCAAGTACTGCTTCAAGGGCCGCAGATGCCGAGTTTTTGTCGCCTTGCTCTTTGTACACATCTGACAACAGAATGAGGTTGCGAGCGATCCAGTCGTCGTAGCCTGCGCTGTTTTTATTGGCTTCGCTGATGAGTTCTTCTGCTTCCGAATACTTGCGTTGCTTGTACAGGATATTGCCCATCAGGTGGTAAGATTCGGCCATCATTTCGGCCGTAGAAGCGCGGGTTACGCTGCTCAAAGCCGGATAAGCCTTGGCAAAGTCGCCTTTGTCGTAAGCCATTTTACCTTGATAAAAATTGGCCATAGCAATCTGGTCGCTGGAGGCCGATGGGGAAGAACTTACTTTTTGTGCGTATTCACTGACGGCCACTGAATTGTTGGTCAGGTAAGCCGCTTTCAGGGCCGTGATTTGCGCCTGAAAACGCGAGGCTTCCGAAATGCTCGACTCTTCCCATTTTCTGGCATATTCGAACGATTGCGGATATGCTTTTTCCCAGTTCAGGGCAATCAACGCTGCCTTTTCTGCCGCTTTCGGGTAGAGTTTGCTGGAACCTTTGCTGATGACGGCTTCGTAGTCTTTCAATGCTTTGCCGTACTGACGAACGGCGTCGGACGAATAACTTTCACCGCGATAGAAGTAGGCTTGCAGGGTGTTGCGGCCGTTAGGATATTTGGCGATATAACCCGTAAATCCGTCAATGGCTTGCTGGTAACGGCCCTGATTGAATTGATTTTCAGCGGCCTGATACGTCAGCGTGTCTTTGCCGACGGTACTGACATTGCCATAGCCTGGCACTGTTTCCAGGAAAGCAAAATACTCATCCGGGCGGTTCAGGTCTTTGGTATAGATTTCGCGCAGCGATTCCAGCGCGGCATTGGCTTCTGCTGTTTCAGGGTTATTGGAAAAGACCTGTTTGTAGTAGTTGATGGCCGTTTGCGAATTACCCTGGTTTACTGAAATAAGGCCCAGTTCGAGCAGCGCAGCATTGATGAGCGTGCTGCGGCCGCGGAAATCCTGCACGAGTTTGCGCAGTGGCGGAACGGCCTGATCGAGTTTACCCATTTCAAAATAAGTCTGACCGAGCAGGTACAGCGCTTCGTCTGTGTACTGACTGTTCGGGTATTTATCAACGAGATTTTCCAGTGCAACGGCCTTGTCAATGGGCGAACCTTGCAGGCCG